>CAVKOT010000073.1:0-12496 GCA_963658045.1 Opitutia bacterium UBA4654 | reverse complement strand
GCATTCACCACCGTGTCGGCAGCAGCGATGCTCTGGGCCACCACCATCACGGTGTCGCCCGAGAGGGCATCCTGTGAGATGTCAAGGCGCACACGGAAATTGTTGATGCCCTCGGTCAGGGTGAAGGGTTCGGCAAGTGTGAGGGTGAGAGGCAGTTCTGTCACAGCCTCACTACCCTCTCCCTCGGGAACAGTGACGGCCAGCTTGGCCAGAGGCTCTGCATCGGCAGGTACGGCAGAGTCGGTTCCGTCCACCGCATAGAGGCTCAGGCTGTCCACGTCACTCACCTGGCCCTTGAGCACGAAGGTCGCGCTCTGCAGGCCCATAGCATTCAGGTTACCCGATGCGGCCACCTGCAGGGTGAGCGCATCCTGGCCCTGGGCTCCCACAGAGGCCACTACCCCAGCGGGGGCAACGGCTGTCAGCGAGTCGATGGCCATGTCCTTTGACTGGTACTCGCTCACTGTGGCCTTGAAGCCACTGGTCGTGTACCAACTCTGACTCACACCACTGTTGAACACCACCGTGATGGCCCCGTCGGCCGATGTGCTGCGCAAGGTCTGCCCAGGCCCCAGGTCCTTCTGGTCCTTCGAGGTCATCTCCCACAGGAGGGTGCCCGTGGTGCCCTTGCCACTGTAAATCTTCAGACTGCTATGCTCGTTGCCATAACTTGACCAATAGAGGTTGAAGGCCGAAAAGTCTATCTGGCACACCATTCCCTCGTGCAAGGGCTCGAAGATGTTGATGCGGTCGTCATTTCCGCTCTCATAGTCTGTGGAGTAGTCATTCTTGGCCTTCTGGGCAAACTCCACCGTTCCATTGACCCGTGTAGTGACTGTGCCCTGGTCCAGGTGCGAGAGGACAAGGTTGCGGATGAGGTATTCTCCGGCGGGACTGCCCTCCTCCACGGCATGGTCGCCGTCGCTGAGTGACACCGAGGTCACCGCTGCGTCCACCTTCTGTCCGTTCAGGGCGGTGGGGGCTATGTCATAGGCCAGCCACAGGTAGTTGTCTCCCTCGACGAAGGAGATACCCTCGCTGGCTGTCACCTCGAAACTGTCCTCGGTGATGTCAGCCTCTCCCACCTTCACCTTATCTGAGAAGGCGTTGCTTGACTGGGTGTAATAGACGGTGGCCTTGGTCACCTGGGCAAAGGTGCCAGCGGTGTTGAAGGCCAGTTTCTTCACGCTGAGCGCGGGCTCGGTGTCGCTCGTGCGGATGTTGAGACACAGCACAGGGCACTGGGTATCACCAGCGCACAGGGTTCCCGTCACGTTCTGTGTGGCCGTGATGGCCGCCACCTGCATGGGCTGGGGTTCAAACTGCGACACGAGTGCCTCGAAGCCATCACCTGTGTAGCCGCTCGTGGTGCTCTCGAAGACCACCGTCAGGGCTCCGTCGGCACTGGTCGAGCGCACGGCCAGGGCATCGCCTGTCTTGAGTTCCCTCAGCAGGTTGTCGCTCGTAGCCTCCTTGCCGTTATACACCTTGAGGTACTGGCTGTAGATGCTTCCGCTGAAGATGGCCACCTTGGTAAAGTCCACCATCACCTTCTTGCCCTCGGTGGCGGGGACGAAAGTGATTCGTCCATTAAATCCCTTGGTCACCTGGCCGTCCAGTCCGCCGTCGTCATAGAAGGCGAGGGGCGTATCGCCCACAGTCACTGTCTGGGGCTCGGTGGAGAGGATGACAATGGCCGGGCTGGCCACAGCCTTTGCCTCACCCGCCGTGAAGGGGGTCACGCCATCGGGCATGGCCTTGGTGGTGACCGCTGTCACCTCCAGCTGGGCTTGCGCGCCTATGCTGGACTCGGGCAGGATGTCACCGGCGATGGCAAACCAGCTGGTTCCGCTCTCGACAGCCTCATCCAAGACGAAGGTATAGACCCCGTCTGACTCTGTAATGTTGGCAGACAAGGGAGTAAGACCAGTAGCATAGGCGGCATTACCCCGGTAGAGTCGCAGCTGGGCGGGGTCTATCACACCTTCGTTCTTGGTGAGTCTGTAAGATATTGTGCGCACGCTGTCGGCGTTCATCACACCCGTTGCGTTCACATATACACTGGCGAGCACGACACCCGTCCTGCGCACGGGAGACTGCGGCACGAGGTCATACGAGGAGCCCGCACCGGTCACCTGCATGTCCTCAAGCTTGATGCACTTCACCTTGGCCACCCATCCCTCGCAGTCCTCAGCATAGCGGTAGAGGTAGCCCACCGACAGGATGCCGTCGGGCGATGTGGAGAAGTAAGTGGCAGGAGCCGAGAGCGTGCCCGTGAGCTGCTCCTTCAGCATGTTGCCCTCGGGCAGTTTCAGGTTACGTCCCACGCCATAGTTGTCTGTGGCGTATGTGAATGTGTTGTCGGCATCAGCCTCGCCACTATAGACATTCACATAGGCAGGATAAGTGGCACTGCTGCCTATCAGGTCAAACTTCTCAAAGGTGACCTGGACAGACAGTCCCTCCTCGGCAGGCTTGAACACCAGCAGTGACTGGGCATTGCTGGAGTTGGCACCAGGGATGTCATCTGTGCCCATGGGGTCATAGAACGTGAGTTCCTGACCCGCAGGCACCGTCACCACCTGTTTGCCAAACTTTGGCTGCAGTACAGTGTTCGCGTCCTGAGCCACGGCCCTTGCGGGCAGGCAAAGCACAACGCACAGCACCAACTGCACAAGAAAGAGTAGTTTCTTCTGCATGATAAAAGGTTTATTGTTGGATAAAGTAAGTTTCGTCGTCCACGGCACTCCTCGGCACCATATTATGGAGTTTCTTGCAACGGCAGGTCTTCTGACTTACCGCCCGGCAGCAAACGCCTTCCCAAGGAGTCACGCATGCCTCTGCATACGCGCAACATGCTCAGTGGCTTTATGTTTGCGCCTGTTAAGGGCGGCTCACAGCAGCGGGACTGTCTGGGACTTTCACCCAATTCCCTTTTAATCACTCATGGAGTGAACCAATTGCCACTGCAAAGTTACCCCTTTCCCACAAACTGGCAAAGAAACTCACACATAAAACTCCTGCCCATCCCCTGCCTGCCCCTGCGGGATCCCACAGCCAGCCCGTTGCACACCGGCAAGGGAAAAAGTGGACCACAACCACACGCCATACCGCACTTTTCGCTATCTTTGCGACTACAATATATAATGTATAGGGAGGGACATCAATGCAGGACTTCGCAGCCATTGACTTCGAGACGGCCAACAGCGAGCGCACCTCGGTGTGCTCGGTGGGAGTGGTCATCGTGCGCGGGGGCAGGATAGCCGACCGCTTCTACTCGCTCATCAAGCCTGAGCCGGAATACTACAATTACTATTGCACCCAGACGCATGGGCTCACCCAGGAGGACACCAGGCACGCGCCCACGTTCCCCGAGGTGTGGAGGCAGATAGAGCCACGCATCGCGGGACTGCCGCTGGTGGCGCACAACAAGGCGTTTGACGAGAGTTGCCTCAAGGCCGCCTTCCGCATGTACCGTATGGACTACCCCGACTACACCTTCCTGTGCACGCTGCAGCAGTCACGCAGGGTGTGGCGTGGGGGGAGGCACACGCTGGACATCATCGCCGCCCGCTGCGGATATGACCTCGCACAGCACCACCACGCACTGGCCGACGCGGAGGCATGCGCTGCCATTGCCCTGCGCATCCTGTGAGATGGGGGGCAAGAGGCATGCCGCTGCGACAGCCAACGCAGAGGCATGCGCAGCCCAACACAGCGGCATGCACAGCCCTATGCAGCGGCATGCCTTTCCAAGGGCAACATGCAGGGGATGGAAATGAAATGAGGGAAGGCAACCGGAATGGTTGCCTTCCCTCATGCTATCACTGCCCCTCACGCAGGCAGGGAGACGCCTGGGCCCACCACCTCAGAATGGGAAAAAGACAAAGGCAGCGGCATCCCACAGGGCATGGGAGAGGATGAGGGCTGGCAGTTGCCTGGGCATCAGACAATAGAGCAAGCCCCAGCAGCAGCCACAGACCGCGGCTGCCAGCAGGAGCATGAGATTGCCACTCCACACATGCACTGCCGTGTAACAGAAGGTGCTGAGCAGAAAGCCCGACCAGGCACCCCACCTCTGTGCCATGCTCCTCTGCACATAGCCGCGCCAGAAGAGTTCCTCGGCAGGGCCGATGACCAGGAGCAGGAGCAGGGCTATCGCCCACTGGGGGAACCCGTCCTTCATATCATAGATGGCATCCACCTGGGGGCGGGCGAAGGAGAACATCCACTGGCTCACCTTGTCACCCAGCCAGAAGAGGCACCACAGCACCACAGCCAGGGCCACACCCAAGACCAGGGTGGAGAGCACACGCGGCCTGCCCAGGAAGGGGTTGCCGCCAAAGTACAGCGAGAGCCCCGTGAGCAACACGCCCGAACAGGCCATCACGGGCCAGAACGGCACATGGGGAGCCGTGAGCGGACTGAACATCACGCACCAGAGCACAGCAGCCACCAGGACTGCAAACCACACTTTCTTCATCATCGGTCTGTTATCTGTCTGTCATCTAATCGTATTGGATGGTCAGAGGGCCCAGGAACCATCGGGGTTCCTGTCCGCCCCCTCTTTCTCCCTATCCAGTATTCTCACGCCCCTCAGGCCAGCAGCCCCGCCACAGCAAAGCCGATGGTATAGAGCAGGCTGAAGGCCAACTGGTTTTGGGCCGTACGCTGGTCAATGGTGGCAATGGGCTTCTCGGCCAGTGGCTCGGCATGCATCATGGTGCTCACATTGCGGAAGGAGAGCGGCAGGGTGAGCCATGCCAGCATGCACAGCCAGGGAATCAGGCCACAGGCACACAGGACAGGAACCATGAAATAGGACGCTGCGTTCTCCAGGGCATACACCCGCTGCGAGCCTCGTCCCCCCAATTTGATGCACAGGGTCACGATGCCCGCGCGGCTGTCGTTGAGTATGTCACGAGTGTTGTTGGCATGCAGGATGGCCACGGTGAGAAATCCCACAGGCAGGGTCAGCAGCATGGGCAGGGGCATCCAACGGCCTGTCATGGCATAGGCTGCGCCCAGCGAGGGCAACAGGGAGTAACCCAGCAGGATGTCAAGGTCGCCCAGGGCATGGGCCTTGAGCCAGGGATAGCACACCACCAGCAGCACAGCCGCCACGCCCAGCCAGGCCGCCTCAAGGCCACAGCGGTACAGGATGGCCAAGCCCAGCAGGCAGGCCACGCCCAGGCAGGCATATCCGAAGCAAAGTATCTCGCGTGGCTGGAACTTGCCACTCTGAATGTGGCGCACGCCATTGAGGCTGCCAGGCAGGTCGATGCCGCGCATGTGGTCATAGTAGTCCCCAATCAGGTTGCCCGAGGCCTGCAAGAGCACGATCATCAGCAAGGCCAGCGGGGCACACCACCAGTCGGGGGTGATGCTGTCAAACGGCTTCACATAGCCATAGAGCCAGGCCGTGGTGACCAGCACAGGCATCAGCGATGCCGGGAACGACCATGGGCGTGTGGCCACCAGCCAGTCCTTCAGCGTGCGGGTGGCAGGCTGTGCAGCCTGTGTCTCACTCATGGGATTTCCACCCTGTGGATTTCCCAAGATCTCAGTATTCTGCTTCATGTTCTTATACATTATATATTAGTATAGCTCTTAGGTATATCCTGTCAGTCCGCTCACTCTCTCATGTGCACGTCACACTGCGGGAAGGGTATCTCCACGCCTCCCTCGGTGAGGGTGTTGTAGATGGTCTCGCGCACGCGGGCCGTAAGTGCCACCTTGTCCTCGACACGCATCCAGATGCACACGAGCAGGTCAACCGAACTGTCGCCGAAGTCTGCAAACACCACGCTCACGGGCACATCCGTGCGTGCCACGCTCCTGCCCTCGCAGTCGGTCTCGTGACACAGGGGCGTGACAGCCTGCACAATCATCTGGCGCACCTGCTGGACATTGCTGCCATAGGCCACTCCGATGGGTATCTTGATGAGCTCAAAGCGGTGGTTGCGCGTCATGTTCTTGAAGTTCTTGCTGAAGAGGGCACTGTTGAGGAAGGCTATCACCGAGCCATCGGCCGTGATGACCTGGGTGCTCTGGTAGGTGATGCTCTCCACCTTGCCCGAGATGCCGTCGCACTCGATGTAATCGCCCACATGCACACGGCCTGCCATGAGGTTGATGCCATAGAAGAAGTTCTCCAGGATGCTCTGCATGGCAAAGCCCAGGCCTGTGGCCAGGCCGGCACCCACAATGCTGATGCCGCTCTTGGGCACCTCCAGCAGTGCAAGGGTGATAAGCAGATAGACGCCCCAGGTGAGGATGGCTATCACGTTGCGCGCCAGGGTGACATTGAGGGTCTGGCCCGTAGCGATGAGTGTGCGGCGAGTGTGGGTGTAGAGGGCACAGATGCTGTAATTGAGGAAGCGGAACACAAACCACAGGGCTGCGACGAGGCACAGGCGGTAGAGTGACAGGCGGATGAAGCCCGTGGACTTCACAAAGTCGGTGAGGAAAATCTTCTCACACAGGCTGGTCATCTCGAATATCTGGGCCGACCAGTAGAAACTCATGAGCACACTGGCCACACCCATGATGGGCAGGAGCGTGCGGCGCATGATGTCATAGAACCAGGTCTGGCCGATGAAGTCGCCGTGGCGCATCTGCTTCAGCAGCGCGTCCTGCTGTTGCTGCGTGAGTGTGGCGGGCTTCACCCCACCATTCTGCATGGCTGCCAGACGCTTAACCATCACCCGGCGCTCATACACACCCATGAGGTCATACAGGCAGGTGATGGTCATGATGGCTGCCAGCTGGAACGTCCACCACACCAGTATCTGCACGGCAAGCAGCGCATAGCCCATCCACGAGGCAATGGTGCACACCACCATGGCTATCGTGGTCAGGTGGGTATAAGCCATGTCAAGCACCGGCAAGTGGCTGCGGTGACGCTTGGTGACCACCAGTTGCCACAGGCACAGGGCAAGCATGAGCGGAGGCAGCGCAATGTTGACCACCATATTGGGTATCAGCACGATGCGCATGAGTATGACCATAAAGGCCGTAAACATGAGGGGCATGTAGATGATGGCGGCATGACGCATCTCCTCACCGCGCAGGCGGATGTAGAGGGACAGGAAGATGGCCTCCATGAGCCACGCCATGTTGATGATGAGCCCCGTGCCCATCTGTATGAAATTGCGATCGGAGATGGCATGCACCACCATCACGATGAGGGCAAAGAGTGCTATGCCCACCACATTATTGAGCATGCGCAGGCGCAACTTGAAGTCCCGTCCGCGCCACTTCTTGGGCAGCACCCAGCGCAGGACGGCATAGCTGACCAGCAGGGCCATGCTGAGGTAGAAGACGAGGAACACACTGATGAAGAGGACAGTGGCTCCGCGCCACTCCGAGAAGGTGCGGTCATGGCCCTGGAAGGGCTTGTACTTCTGCAGCATGGCCATCTTGGCACGCATCAGATACATGGGGAAATGACCGAGGACATCAATATAGTTGTCACTACCATTCTTGAAGATACTGGTCTGCAGCATCTTGTACCTCCCCTGGGCAAAGGAGTCTATCTCAGCCACCTTGGCGGTCACACTCTGGTAGTAGGTGTTCTCCGTCTCCATGCTGTCCAGGAAACGCTGGAGGTTCGCCTTGATGCTCTCGGCATATTTCAGGCAGTCCTCCCTGTCCTGGAGTTCCTGGCCGCTCAAGTAGAGCGGATGGCCCGTGTCCTGGCTTTCCTCCTTGGGGGCATGGTCATGAGTGTGTACATGGGCAGACACTCCCACCCTCATTGTATCCTGAACTGCCTTCAGCGAGTCCACTTTCTCGCCCAGTGAGTCGATGGCCTGCATCAGGATGCTGTCATAGACCGACACCACGCTGTCGGCATCCTTGGCCGAGACGGGGGGCATGCTCTTCAGCGACTGGATGAGGTCGTCATATCGCTCTATCTCATGCCGCAACTGCGCGATAATCTTGTCGTACTGATGCATGCGGCTGTTGCGCTTCTTGAGGTCATTGGACAGGTTGGTGGCCTGCTGGCAGGCGTATGCCATGTCGAAGGTGTTCTCTGACGACTGCGAGTAGAGCATGAGGCTTATCTGCTCGCACTGCTGCATGTAGTTGACAAGCATCTGGTGCTGCTTGGCCCCGCGCTGCTCGTACATGCTCATGAACATCTGCTGACGCTCATAGTTGTCCTGCAGCTCGGCCTTCAGCACGCTCAATGTGCGTGGCAGGTCCTTCTCCTTGAGTACGGCCAGAGCACTGACCGCACAGCACAGCGCCAAGATGAGGGCACTTAAGAATCTTCTTGTCATGTATGTGTGTTATTGTTTTCTTTCGGGATGCAAAGTTAAGCATTTGCGGGCATAAAGCAGTGTGTCCAAGCCCTCTATTTGTACTCGCTGCCCCCAAGGCACTCCCCTGCCCTCGCAAAGCATGGTCACAGCACCCTCGAAGTGGCTCAACTTCACGTCCAAAGCGCGCTTGCTTGTATATTTCCAACCACGGAACGACCATTCCAAACCACGGAACAAGCATTTCCAACCACGGAACAGTCATTCCCAACCACGAAACAAACAAGCAAGTTATCCTCTCCAGACAAACAAGCCAATCATTATCCCTCATCAAGTTAAGCCTTCAACACCAGTATATCAAAGGATTGCGACAAGAAAGCACTCACAAGTTGAATTGCACAAAGTATGGTCACTTTTACCAGTTGTGCTCTATATACCAGCCTTTGCCTCCACAGAATGGGCATATTCCGCCTTGCCATCCCTGGCCAGTACCCAGGCACACGCCACAGTTTTCCTGCCTACCCCTGGCGTGATAGACCGTCTTGGGAGAGTTGTCCCTTATCACCTTTGTGCTCTTGAAACTCGCCTGGCTTGCTCCCAGGCTGCCAGAGAGGTCACAATATATCTCACCCGTCTTTTTGTTTGCAACGTACAGTCTGGTCGTCCTGCCATAAATCTTGTCATCCATGGCCTTCTCAAACTTGAACACCCACACCATCTCGCAGTCCTCCATGTGGTCTTCCACCTTCAAGGCATCCTCATCGGTCACCTTGCAAGTCTGTCCATTCTGCACATACAGGGACTCACCGAAATAGTTCTTTCCTGTCGTCACGGAAACCAGTGAGCGGGGATAGGTGAGACAAAGGTGCTCAAGCAGCAGAAAGTGGAAATCCCGGCATCCGGCATTCACGCTCTTGCTTTCCGTGTCGCGTATCTCAAGCTCAAACCTGCCTGTTTGGGCATTGAACGCGAAACTCTCCAGGTCTGTGAACTCACTCTTTATGGGTATCTTCACCATATACTCGTCATCCAGCAGTGACTTGCGCTCTGCCTGCATCTGGAGTATATAGGTCTGCTGACATTCGGGACTCTTCAGGAAAGTCCTCTTCTGCAAATCTGTCTTTACATTGTCTATTTGGAAGTAACCTGCAGGATTGTTCCCAACGAGGCATTTCAGTTGTTCGGGAGTACTTGTCTTGGTAAATCCATCATAAGCGCGGTGGTTCAGCCTCACATAACGCACATGCCCCAAGTCCCCAGTTTCATATTCTATAGGGTAAGCCTGGAAAGGATTGTCGTCAAGACACTTCTCATCACTCTCTCCATATCTCCATTCCACCACCTTGCCATTAGCCTTGGTCTGCTTGCCCTCAACAAACTGGATGTCGTCCCTGCTCAGTTGTCTCGACAGGAGTGCCATGCCATAGATGCCAGTGTCCTTGCAGTCCTTCAGCCTTGCTGTCCCCTCAAATGTTCCACCGTCACCAAAGGTGATGACCGAATGGTATAAATCAAAAGGAAGTCCGCGCTCTTCCATATCGTAAGCAGAATATAGGCCATTGGCAAAGCCCTTCCACACAATGCTGTCCTTTGTCGTCACCTCAAAACTCCAGCCTCCCTGCACGCGCATATCGTCAATGTCACCCTTTGTCGCCTTTCCATATTTACCTACTGACGAATAGTTGTAATAGCGGGTATGCACCTCCACGCCATTGTCAAACAGCAATCGGGACTTTGCATCTTGAAGGCGATTCCTGTCACCGGACATTATCTCGCCAACGGCAACGTTTCCGGCTCCCTCCTCCCTTTTCTCTACCGGGAAATCTTTTTCCTCCACATAAGAGGCCGACTGGTCATTGAGCGTTTTTCTCTTCCTTGTCATCATCTGCTGCGGATAGTCATGCAGCACCCACCTGTTCTTCTCGTATGCGTAAGTGAGGAGGTATGAACCGTCTGAGTGGAGAACACCATCTGCCTCTGACGCGCCCTCATCTCCCAAGAAGTCACTTGCCTGGATTGTCAGCCGCCTGGCCTTATCATCGATGGAATAGCGCATTCCCTTGAAACAAAAGAGTCCGCCAGCCTTATACGAAAGCCGCACATTCTCTATGGACTCGCCTTTGAAAGTTCCCTCCAGTTCCAGGAAAACGGCCTGGCTTCCCCATTTTCCTTTTCCATATACAATTATACTTCCCTCTCCACATGGATTCTTGTCCTGAACCTCGCCTTCATAGACAATATTCTTTCCAAGTTTGACCCTCTTCGCATCCAATCTGGCACTTGAGGACAAGACAAAGAGTAACAACAACGCACAACGTATATACTTCATTTTCACAAAACGTTTTTGCCGATATGCCCCACCATTCTCGGCGACCAAACAAACTGACACAAGAAAGGGATGGAGCCTCGCGTCTGCCCATCCTCAGTTCAGGTAGTCTGGAATAAAACCCTCGAAACGAATGAACGAAACTGGCTCCATCCCATGTACTATATGGCAAGGCACAGTTAGGAAACTGCACCCGTACATACGAATACACAGGAAGAGCGTACAGTCTCTGCCCATTGTTTCATCTTTCATTTGTTTTCCAGACATTTTGAACTGAAACGGACAAAGCGTAATACGCCTTCTTGACCTTGGGTGGCTGTCATCTGCAAAGCACAGAAGTTCCACTTAGGCATGGCAAAAGTAAGACATTAAAGTGAAAGAGCAAAGTGTTTTGCCTCCAAAAAGGCTGACACAAAGCACTAACGGGCCTAAAGAAAAACAGCAGGAGAGACTTTGCGCCTGACGTGTGCAAAGTCCCTCCTGCTGTTGGATACTGGATAAAGTTTAGGCTACACTACATATCGTGGTGCAGCATGCGATACTGCGCCATCTCCTCATACTTGGTTCCTGGCTGTCCATAGTTGGCATAGGGCCAGATGCTGATGCCACCGCGCGGGGTGAAGAGCCCCGTGACCTCGATATACTTGGGCTGCATCAGGCGGATGAGGTCCTTCATGATCACGTTGACACAGTCCTCATGGAAGTCCCCGTGATTGCGGAAGGAGAAGAGGTAGAGTTTGAGACTCTTGCTCTCGACCATGCGCTCGGCGGGAATGTAACTGATGCGTATCTCGGCAAAGTCCGGCTGTCCCGTGATGGGGCACAGACTTGTGAACTCGGGGCAGTTGAAGCGCACCCAGTAGTCATTCTCGGGGTGCTTGTTCTGGAAGGTCTCCAGCACCTCGGGGGCATAGTCCTGGCGGTACTCTGTCTTGCGGCCAAGGGCATTCAGTCCCTCTTGTTCTCTGTGGTTCATATTTGTTTGCGGTTTTGCGGTTGTACGGTTTTGCGGTTATATGCCTTTTCCCGCAAGCAGGAGGCTAACAGTCAAGTGCCTTTGAGGCCAGATACTTTTCCAGTCCTGCCATGCGCAACTTGCATGCCGGGCAATGGCCACAGCCATCGCCAGGAATGCCGTTGTAACAGGTGAGGGTGTGGTGACGGATGATGTCCATGACGCCCAGCCGGTCGGCCAAGGCCCAGGTCTGTGCCTTGTCAAGCCACATCAGCGGGGTGTGGATGCGGAACTGCTCGTCCATGGCCAGGTTGAGGGTCACGTTGAGACTCTTGACAAAGTTGTCCCGGCAATCGGGATAGCCGCTGAAGTCGGCCTGCCCCACTCCCGTCACCAGGTCCATTACCCCATGGGAGCGGGCATAGACGGCAGCCACGGACAGGAAGAACAGGTTGCGCCCTGGAACGAAGGTGCTTGGCCAGGCGGAGCCCGCCTGCTTCTGCTCCTCAATGGGAAGCGAGGTGTTGGTGAGGCTGCAATCCTGGCTGAGCGAGGATATGAAGGACATGTCCATGCACTCCCACTGCACACCCGCCTGGGCAGCAAGTTCGCGTGCCAGTTCCACCTCACGCACATGCTTCTGGCCATAAGTGAAACTCAAGGCAAGCACCTTGCTGAAGTGCCTCTTGGCCCAATACAGGCAGGTGGTGCTGTCCTGCCCGCCCGAGAAAACCACCAGGGCAGAGTCGGCCAGCAACTCAGCACCAGCACAGGGAGTGCCACTCTGAGAGGCACACTCCCTGCCATCATGCAAGTCAAGGCTCATAACTCAGATACCTTCAAGGGATTGTAGGACACGTGCTCGTCATATACGTCCACGCCCTCGTGCCTCTTGACATACTGCACCACGCGGATGGTGACAGGCAGCATGACCACCTCGTAGAGCGT
>CAVKOT010000072.1:0-12613 GCA_963658045.1 Opitutia bacterium UBA4654 | reverse complement strand
TAACATAAACATGCTCACTGCCGAGCAGGCCAAACGCATCCTCGCCCAGGCCGACAAGGTGGGACGCTGGGTGGGCAACATCGTCACCGAGCGTGACAAGATGGCTCCCGCCCTGGCGGAACTGCCCTTCTGCCAGAAGGTGTATCCCAGCGACGCCAACTTCCTGCTGGTGCGTGTGGACGATGCCGACGCGCTCTACCACTACCTGGTGGACAGGGGCATCATCGTGAGAAACCGCAACCGCGTGCAGCTCTGCGGCAATTGCCTGCGCATCACTGTGGGCACCTCTGCCGAGAACAGCGAACTGCTGCGCGCGCTACGATGCTATAAATAATGTAAGACATGAGGAAAGCACTCTTCATCGACCGCGACGGGACCATCCTGGTGGAGCCTGCCGACGAGCAGATTGACAGTTTCCAGAAGTTCCGCTTTGTACCAGGGGCCATCAGCGCGCTGCGCTTCCTGCGCCAGCACACCGACTATGAGTTTGTCATGGTGAGCAACCAGGATGGCCTCGGGACGGACTCCTATCCCGAGAGCGACTTCCTGCCCACCCACCAGCTGATGCTCGACATCCTGCATGGCGAGGGCGTGGACTTTGATGCGATATACATTGACCGCAGTTTCCCGGCCGACAACCTGCCCACCCGCAAGCCGGGCACGGGCATGCTCACAGCCTACCTGCAGGGCGACTATGACCTGGCGCACTGCTGGGTGATAGGCGACCGCGAGACCGACCTCATGCTGGCACGCAACCTGGGTGCGCAGGGAGCGATGCTCAGCGACACCTGCTCCTGGGACAAGGTGTGCCAGATGGTGTTTGCCGGCGAGCGCAAGGCCACGGTCAAGCGTACTACCCGCGAGACCGACATCGAGGTGCGGCTCAACCTGGACGGCAATGGTAAGGCCGACATACAGACGGGGCTGGGTTTTCTGGACCACATGCTGGAGCAGTTGCCCCACCATGGTATGGTGGACCTCTATGTGCGCTGCCAGGGCGACCTCAATGTGGATGAGCACCACACGGTGGAGGACACGGCACTTGCCCTGGGGCAGTGCCTGCGCGAGGCCCTGGGCGACAAGCGGGGCATAGAGCGCTATGGCTTCTGCCTCCCGATGGATGACAGCCTGTGCCAGGTGGCACTGGACTTCGGCGGGCGGCCCTGGCTGGTGTGGGGCGCAGAGTTCCACCGCGAGCGCATAGGCGACGTGCCCACCGAGATGTTCAAGCATTTCTTCAAGAGCCTGTCCGACTCCGCGATGATGAACCTCAATGTGCAGGCGCGTGGGGAGAACGAGCACCACATCATCGAGGGCATCTTCAAGGCCTTCGCCCGCAGCCTGCGCATGGCCGTGCGGCGCGATGTCAACCATTACCAGCTGCCCTCCAGCAAGGGCATGCTCTGACACGGAAAGGCCAAGCAAGCATCATGCCGAACGACAACCAGTATCCCTCTTTGCTCCTGCAGCGCGCTGTGGGTGAGATAAGCCGCCTGCCGGGCATCGGCACGAAGACGGCTCTCAGACTGGCCCTGCACCTGCTCGCCCAGGAGACCGAGGACGTTGACCGCATGGCGCAGAGTATCATCGACCTGCGTCATGGCGTGAGGCGGTGCCGCGTGTGCCGCAACATCTGTGACGGTGACCTGTGTGCCATCTGCTCCAATCCCGCCCGCGACGCCTCGCTCATCTGTGTGGTCGAGAACGTGCAGGATGTCATGGCCATCGAGCGCACCATGCAGTATCGTGGACTCTACCATGTGCTGGGGGGCGTGATAAGCCCCATGGACGGTGTGGGACCATCGGATCTCGAGATAGAGAGCCTGGTTGGGCGGGTGCGCCAGGGGGATGTGCGGGAGGTGATACTTGCCCTCAGCCCCACCATGGAGGGTGACACCACGGGGTTCTATATCTACCGCAAACTGCAGGACACGCAGGTGCCTGTGACCACGCTGGCACGCGGGGTGGCACAGAATGACGAGTTGCAATATACCGACGAGGCCACCCTGGGACGTGCCATCACGGCCCGTGTGCCCTTTGGCAAGTGAGTGCCTGGCGCGGCCTGGCGTGTCGTGAGGGCACAGGAACAAGTAGGACACAGTAAATACCTATATATAAGATGAACATACGAAAGTGGCAGTGGGCCTGGACAGCCGTGGTGCTGCTGGCCCTTAGCCTCATAATACTGTTTGAGACAGGCCTCCTGCCAGAGGGTTGTCTCTGCGGGGATGACAATGTGCAGTATGCCCTGGACATCCTGACGGTACTCCTCACACTGGCCGGCATGGTGCTGGGCATGAGGTGGAAGGGCAGTCCCTGGGTACGTTTTGCGTGCTTCAGCCTTCCGCTGTTGCTTGCCCTGCTGGTCTATTACCTCTTTGTCAGCGCCACCACGCTGGCCTGTGCCGCCGCTGTGGGCGTGGCCATGCTGCTCCAGTGGCCGCGTGCCAACACCCCCGAGATATGAGCCGCCTGAGCATCGTAATAGTCAGTTACAACGTCAAGTACTACCTGGAGCAGTGCCTGTGGAGTGTCGAGCGTGCCACCCGAAACCTCCAGGCCGAGGTGTGGGTGGTGGACAATGCCAGCACCGACGGCACCCTGGACTATCTCCAGCCCCGTTTCCCCAAGGTGCACTTCGTCGCGAATGCCGACAACCGGGGCTTCTCGGCGGCCAATAACCAGGCCATCCGCCTTTCCAGCGGTGACTATGTGCTCCTGCTCAACCCCGATACTATTGTGGGCGAGGATGTGCTCGAGGGCTGTGTCACCTTTCTGGACGAGCATCCCCAGGCGGGTGCTGTGGGCGTGAGGATGCTTAACGCTGACGGGTCATTCGCTCCCGAGAGCCGTCGCGGCGTGCCCACTCCCTTCACCAGTTTCTGTAAGATGAGCGGCCTGTGCCGCCTCTTCCCCCGCAGTACCGTCTTCGGGCGATACTACATGCGTTACCTGGATGCGGGCAAGGCCGGGCAGATAGAAATCATTTCAGGGGCTTTCAACATGCTCCGCCGCAAGGCACTTGACCAGGTGGGGCTGCTCGACGAGCGCTTCTTCATGTATGGCGAGGATGTGGACCTCAGTTACCGTCTCCTGCTTGCGGGCTGGCAAAACTGGTACCTGCCGCTCAGCATCCTGCACTACAAGGGCGAGAGCACGGTGAAGAGCAGTTTCCGGTATGTGCACATCTTCTATAATGCCATGCTCCTCTTCTTCAACAAGCATTATGGGCGGCGTTACCGCCTGCTGGGTGTGCTGGTGCGGCTCGCCGTCTATGGGCGTGCCTGCCTTGACTCACTCCTGCGCCTGTGGCAACGCATGCTGCATGCCCTGCATTGTGAGGGAACTCCAGTGCAGCCCGAATACCTCACCTGTGACCTGGACAGGCAGCCCGTAAGCGTCATGCTGGAGCGGCTGCGCACCCAACCTGCGCCCCGACGCACCCTGCGCACCGTGTCGCGTGTCACCGGGCTGGCCATCTGTCCCAGTGGGGTGTCGCCATTGGATGAGGGGGAGGAGAGTGGACAGTCAGAAAAGAAAGTACGTTGAATATGGTGATGCTTAGGGATGACGCAGTAATGCTGAGGGCTGTCGAGCCCGAGGACTTGGAGGTGATGAGCCTCCTGGAGAATGACGTGAGCCTGTGGGAGTGTGGCAACACCACGGTGCCTTACTCCATGCATGTGCTCCGGGAGTATGTCAAGCAGTGTTCCTATAACTTCCACGAGGACCATGCCGTGCGCCTGGCCATATCCCTGCCAGAGGGCATCGCGGTGGGCTTTATCGACCTGCAGAACTATGAGCCCAGGCATCAGCGTGCCGAGGTGGGCATCGTGCTCATGCGGGAGTGCCAGCATCATGGACTGGCAGGACGTGCCCTGTCGCTCTTGGCAGAGTATGCCCGCAGCGTGCTTTGCCTTCACCAGATCTATGCCCAGGTGCAAAGCACAAACCTCCCGGCCTTGCGGCTCTTCCGTGCGGCGGGCTTCACCCACACGGCCACCCTGCCGCAATGGACACGCTGTGCCGACGGGTGGTGTGACGTGGAGGTGTTCCAACTGGTGCTGTAAGACGGTACGAGAAGAGCCTGCAGGTGTTCCCGCAGGCTCTTCTCGTAGATATAAAGTAGGAGTGTGGCTCCTTTAGTTGGCACTCTGGAACTCATCGAGGAAGCGCACATCGTTCTCGCTGAACATGCGCAGGTCCTTCACCTGGTACTTGAGGTTAGTGATGCGCTCGATGCCCATGCCGAAGGCGTAACCCGTATAGATGCTGCTGTCGATGCCGTTGGCCTCCAGCACGGCAGGGTCAACCATACCGCAGCCCAGGATTTCCACCCAGCCCGTGTGCTTGCAGAACGAACATCCCTTGCCGCCACAGATGTTGCAGCTGATGTCCATCTCGGCACTGGGCTCAGTGAAGGGGAAATAACTGGGGCGCAGACGTATCTTGGTGTCGGGGCCGAACATCTCTTGTGCAAAGAGCAGAAGCACCTGCTTGAGGTCCTTGAACGACACATCCTTATCCACATAAAGTCCCTCCACCTGGTGGAAGAAGCAGTGGGCACGTGCCGAGATGGCCTCATTCCTATATACACGACCAGGGCAGATGATGCGGATGGGAGGCTGTGACTTCTCCATCACACGAGCCTGCACGCTGCTGGTGTGCGAGCGCAGGATGATGTCGGGATGCGACTCCACGAAGAAGGTGTCCTGCATGTCACGTGCTGGATGGTCGTCAGCAAAGTTCATGCTGCTATATACGTGCCAGTCGTCCTCCACCTCGGGACCCTCGGCCAGGGTAAATCCCAGGCGGCTGAAGATATCCACAATCTCGTTCTTGACAATAGTGAGCGGGTGCCGTGTGCCCAGTGCGATGGGGTAGGGCGTGCGGGTGAGATCGACCTGTATGCCCGCAGCCTCCTCGGTGGCGGCACTGCTCTTGAGCGCGTTGATCTTGTCGAGCGCGGCATTCTTGAGCTCATTGAGCTTCATGCCCAGTTCTTTCTTCATGTCGGCCGGCACGTTGCGGAAGTCGGCCATCAGCGCCGAGATTTCGCCCTTCTTGCTCAGATACTTGATGCGGAGTGCCTCGACCTCCTCGCTGTTGTGTGCTTGCAGCGTGGAGATTTCAGCCATCATCTTCTGTATTCTCTCTATCATTTCCTTGCTGTAATGTTTTACTATTTCCATGCAAAGGTACGCTTTTCTGTATGAAAACAGGCTGCAATGTGGAAAAATAAGCGTACTTTTGCCCAGTTTATCAAGCAGACGTTTCTGTATGATTAGGAAAACATGGGTCTGCGTGGTGCTTCTGGCATTGTTGGCAGCCTCCTGCGGGAGGGGTCATGGTGGCTCAGAGGCCGACACGCAGGACAGTACTTGGGTGCCTGACACCCTAATGTCAGACAGTCTGGCCGAGGTAGAGGAAGAGATGGACGAGGCTGTGGAGGAGAACAGAGTCGATGGCTCATTTGATGACTTCATCTTCACATTCACACGCTTGCCGCATCTGCAGGTGCAGCGGACTGACATGCCGCTTCCATTCACCAGGGCCGATGGCACCGAGACGACCGTTAGGGACAGGCGTGCGGTGGGCAGTTTCGACTTCCTCGGTGGCGATTTTTACACGGTGTTCTATGGTTCGATGCGCGAGCTTGAGGCAGAGCATGACGAGACGGACTCGCTTGTGCTGGTCGATAAGGTGGACCTCGGCGCGCAGAGCATACGCACCTACACCTTTGAGCGCGTCGCCGGCAAGTGGCGGTTGACGCACATGGCCGACCATGCCTTTGGCCACGATGTGCTCTCTGACTTCTATCGCTTCTATGCCCAATTCTCGACCGACAGCATTTTCCAGGCGCATTCCCTGGCCCCGCTGCTGCATGTGAGCATCCACGATACCGAGGACGAGCTCAGTGTCATCGACGGCACCATCGACGCGAGCCAGTGGACAAGCTTCTGCCCAGAGGTCCCCTCGGGCATCATCTCCAACATACGCTACAGCCAGCACTACACTCCGCAGCGCATTGTCATGCAGAAGTGTGGCATGGGCACAGGCCTTCAGGAGGTGTTCGTCTTCCATCATGACGGCATGGGATGGCGGCTGAAGAGTTACGAGGACTGATTTCCCAACCATCCATCAAAACCACAAGAGACATGCAGATACACGACAACTGCTCCCTGCTTCCCTACAACACATTCGGTATCCAGGCGCAGGCCAGGGCGCTGGTCACCTATGACAGTGCCGAGGAACTGCTCCAGGCACTCCATCTCTATCACTCGACCTATGCTGGCCTCCCGCTCCTGCACATTGGCGCGGGTAGCAACCTGCTCTTCCTCACCGACTTTCCTGGCATGGTGCTTCACTCCTGCATCGGGGGAGTGACCGTGCTCGGCCATGAGGGTGATGACGTGCTGGTGCGCGTGGGAGCGGGCGTGGAGCATGACGCATGGGTGGCCCGTGCCGTGGCCAGCGGCTGGCATGGACTGGAGAACCTCTCACTCATCCCAGGACAGGTGGGCGCGTCGGCCGTGCAGAACATAGGTGCGTATGGCGTGGAGGCGCAGGATGTCATCGAGCGTGTCGAGGGCGTGAGCCTCACCACAGGCGAGTCGCGCTCATGGGACAACGCCCAGTGTGGCTATGGCTATCGCAGTAGCGTGTTCAAGGGACCCCTGCGCGGACAGTATGCCATCACGCATGTCACCTATCGCCTGCACCGCACCTTCCAGCCCCGGCTGGACTACGGAGCCCTGCGCTCCACACTGCAGTCGCAGGGTATCGACGCCAGCCAGGTCACAGCAGAGCAGTTGCGCCAGGTCATCATCGGGGTGCGGCAGTCCAAACTGCCTGACCCGAAGGTGCAGGGAAACGCAGGCAGTTTCTTCATGAACCCCGTGGTGAGCCGTGAGGTGTGGCATAGGATACAGACAGCCTACCCCTCCGCGCCCCATTATGATGTGGATGGGGAGCACGTGAAGGTGCCTGCAGGCTGGCTCATAGAGCAGGCCGGCTGGAAGGGGCGCGCGCTGGGCCGGGCAGCGGTGCATGACAGGCAGGCCCTGGTGCTGGTGAACCGTGGCGGGGCCACGGGTGCCGACATCCTGGCACTGTGCGATGCCGTGAGGGCCGATGTGCGCTCGCAGTTTGGCATCGACCTGCACCCCGAGGTCAACTTTGTCGGAGGCCACTGACATGGAGGAAGGCACAAGGATGAGGATTACCTTCCTGGGCACGGGCACCAGCACGGGTGTGCCGCGCATTGGCTGCCAGTGCGAGGTGTGCACCAGCACCGACCCCAGGGACAGGAGGCTGCGCTGCTCGGCACTCTTCCAGCAGGGCGGCACCAACATATTGCTGGACTGCGGGCCCGACTTCCGCTATCAGATGCTACGCGCTCACTTCCTCGCGCCCATCCACGCCGTCTTCATTACCCACGAGCACTATGACCATGTGGGCGGGATAGACGACCTGCGCCCCTTCAGTTACCTGCAGGATGTTCCCCTCTATGCCGATGACTTTGCGGCGGGTAACCTGCGCGAGCGCCTTCCCTATTGCCTGGTGCGCCACGTCTATCCTGGCATCCCTCAGTTGAGGTTGCAAGTCATCGCTCCGGGCGAGACGGTCATGGTGGGTGGCGTGCCCGTCACCGCGATGCGTGTCATGCACGGCCAGTTGCCCATCCTGGGCTATCGTGTGGGGGATGTGGGGTACATCACCGACATGACCAGCATGCCGCCTGAGATGCGCCCCCTGCTTGACGGCATACGCCTGCTGGTGGTCAACGCGCTCAGGCACAAGCCCCATCCCACCCACCAGACACTTGACGAGGCCATTGCCTTCCGCCGCTCCCTCCCCGGCAACTTCCCCACCTATCTCATCCACATGGCCGACCAGATGGGATTGCATGCCGTGCAGGATGCCCTGCTCCCCGATGGGTTTCATCTTGCTTACGACGGACTTGCGCTCGACATTTGACCCTGCGGCCCCCGTTATCCACATCCTTCCCCCCCGACATAAAGTAAGCCCTGGCATGGCAGACGCTTGTGCAGTCTGTCCATGCCAGGGCTTCTGTCTCTTCCCCTGCCGCTCCCACCAATGGCAGGGCGTGCGTGCGGGGAGGGGGGTCAGAACATCTTGTCGGGGTACTGACCCTTCTCATGCAGGGCGGCCAGTTTGGCAACCACCTCGGGGCGGTCCTCAGGGTAGGTCACGCCAAACCATTTGCTGGTCGTGTCCAGCACCTCGCATGTGGCTTTCCCCTGCTTGATGAGTTTATCGACCATCAATGGGATGAAGAACTCACTCTTGAGGTTCTGCTGGTTCTTGGGGTCAGAGAGGAACTCGCGGAAGTAAGCGTCGCTATAGGCAAAGTAGTCGGGAGTGAATCCCCAGAAGTTCATGCTCACGGGTGTCGTGTCAGGGATGCTCACCCATTGTCCGTTCTCGTCCAGGTACTGCACGGTGCCGTCGTGACGCTCAATCTTTGTGCGCTCCACCACACTCTTGAGCAGGTGGGTCTTCTCATCGTTCTCGCACACGCCACGGCTCACTGTTCCGCTCTCTGACAGGGTGTTGCCCACGCGGAAGCCCACCATGGCATACTTGCCGGTGCTTCCCTCGGGCAGGTTGGAGAGGAAGTTGGCCATCACGCGGAATGCGTCGCGGTCATAGAAGTCATCGCAATTGAGCACGGCGAAGGGCTCGTGGATAATCTTCTCGCCCATCATCACTGCGTGGTTGGTGCCCCATGGCTTGGTGCGTCCCTCGGGCACGGTGAAGCCCTCGGGCAGCGCGTCCAGGCTCTGGAAACACAGGTCGCAGGGCACGTGACCCTCATACTTGCTCAGTATCTGCTCGCGGAACTGCTGCTCGAAGTCACGTCTGATGACCCATACAATCTTTCCAAATCCAGCCTGGATGGCGTCATAGATGCTGTAGTCCATGATACTCTGTCCTTGGGGACCCAGTGTGTCCAACTGCTTGAGACCGCCGTAGCGGCTTCCCATACCTGCTGCCAGCAGGAACAATGTAGGTTTCATGTTTCTTTTCTCCTTATTTATATAAGTATTTCACTTCGTTTCCTTTTATGATGGAGGGCAATGCTCCTAATGCAGGGCAAAAGTAATACTTTTATTTCAACCTACCACGGCCATTCCCCCGATTTGTGGCGAAAAAGCCCTCAGCCCGCCCACAGGCTCCCTCCATGCCCCCTCAGGATTTCCCCCTATGGGGGAGGAATGTCACTTGCTTGCCGCAGGATGAGGCAATCTGGCATGGCGTTTCGGGGTCGCGTAAGGCTCTTCACAGGCCTGCTCATGAGGGTGCTGTTTGGGGCACGGCACACCGCGTTCACCGTCCAGCCCTGGGCTGGACGGTCATGCATGCCGCTGCGTTGGCTTTTGCATGCCCCTGCGCGCCCCTTCGCATGCCGCTGCGTTGGTGAACGCACCGCGCTGGCATTTTTCACCCTTCATCTCCCGCCTTTTCACCCACCCCGAAACCTTGCCGTCCGGGGCATGCCAGGGCGGAGGAGCAGACTGCCCCCACGCCACTCCGCACGCATGGGGGGACGGCATGACAGCATGGGGCAAGGGCCACGCCATCAT
The DNA here is from genome assembly GCA_963658045.1 of Opitutia bacterium UBA4654. GTDB lineage: Bacteria > Bacteroidota > Bacteroidia > Bacteroidales > Bacteroidaceae > Physcousia. The sequence goes on along the minus strand of CAVKOT010000072.1, from coordinate 3,002 downwards.
ACTCAGGGCGTGGCCCTTCCCAATCTTGTGTCGGAAAGGAAGTGGGTTGAAAAGTGGCAGGGAGAGGCCTCAGAACGGATAGCCGATGGCCAGGTGGTAGCCCAGGGAGCGGGAGAAGCGTGTCAGGTTGTAGTAGCCCTTGCGGCCTGTGTCGTAGGGCGCGTGCAGTCCCACACCCACGTCGAAGCGGATGACCAGGAAGTCGAGGTCATAGCGCAGGCCCGCTCCTGTGCCCAGTGCGATATCACGTCCCAGGTGGCGCAGGCTGAACTGGCCGTCCTCCATCCCTTCCGTGCGGCGCAGCAGCCACACGTTGCCCGCGTCAAGGAAGGCCGCCCCGTAGAGTTTGCCAACGATGGGGAAGCGGTATTCCACGTTGGCCTCCAGCTTCATGTCCCCCGCCTGGTCCACGTAGGAATATTGGCTCTCCCTCGGGTGATGGCGGCCGGGCCCTATGCTGCGCACGCTGAAGGCGCGCACGCTGCAGGCTCCGCCCACGGTGAAGAGGTCAGAGTAGGGGGGGAGCACGGCGTTTCCGTAACTGTAGGCCACGCCCCCCATCACCCTGGCTGCCAGGCTGCTGTTGCGCGTGAGAGGGAACCGGTGGGTATATTGGGCCGTGGCGCGCAGGTATTGGGCAAAGGGAACTCCCAGCATGCGCTTGCCTCGCTGGCCCAGGTCTTGCCCGCAGGCGGCATACAGGAGCGAGGTCAGGTTGCCGGCCTCCTTCACACTCACGCGCAGCGAGCGCGGGTGGTGGCGCTTGCTGGTCCAGGTGTAGGTGTACTCCATGCTGGGGACAAACTGGTCGCGCATGGAGACGTACAGGGCCTGGTTGGCATTGGTGATGCTGTCAAAGCGTGCCGTGGTGTGCTGCAGGGCCTGGTAGTCCAGGGAGAGCAGGGTGAAGTCATGCCGCTCGTTGGTGCCGTTCTGTATGCTGTAGGAGAGCGATGCGCTGAGCGAGACACGCCTGAAGTAGCCGGCGCGACTCATGCTGCGCGCGTCCAGTTGCACGTCGGTCGAGGTGGTGCGGTGGTGCATCCTGCGCTCCAGGAAGAAGGGCATCAGCCTGGGCCATGACACTGAGAGTTGGGCACCATACTCATAGGAGTTGAGCAGGGAGCGCGTCTGCGGCACATCGGTGCCCGTCTGCCACTCATAGGAGCCCCATACCTTCATCCCCAGAGTCTCGGCTCCACGGAAGGCATTGTGCTTCTTCATCCCGAAGGTGACGCCTGGCCCCACCTGCCCATTGCTCTTGGCCGTGAGCCCCGCCTGGAATTCCCCGTCGTAGGGTTTGGCCAGCATGGCCTGTATGTCCACGTCCAGCGTGTCACCGCTGAAGGTTGAGTCACGTGGCACATAACGTATGTTGAGGGTGGAGAAGAGGTTCATCGAGAGCAACTTCTGCCGCATCTGTTCCTCGGCCCGCTGGCTGAACAGGTCACCGCGACGCATCGTGCTGTGCCGCAGGACGGCTCCGGGATGCAGTGGCGCGCGCCTGCCCGAGGTGCTGTAGCGGTAGGTGAAGCCCCTGCGGGTCAGGCTGTCGGTGGGCTGTATCAAGCCGTTCTGCAGGACGGTGAGCCGTGTGCTGCCTATGTAATAGGGGTGCAGGGCATTCAGAGGGGCACTTGCGGAGGGCTGCACCTGCAGGGCCACACGGAGCGGAGCCTGCAGCGTGTCGGCACGGAAGGTGATGTAGGCTGGGCGGAAGTAGTAATAGCCGGCATTTCTGAAGGCATCCGAGAGCCTCGTGCGCTCCTGGTCGAGCGTGGACACGCTGAAGGGATTGCCGCGCTGGAGCAGCCGCTTCCTGGGCATTGTGGCCGCGATGATGCTGTCGGCGCGATGCGGGAAGTGGACATAGGCGATGCTGTCGAGGTGAAAGAGCGGCCCCGTCTCCACATGGTAGGCCAACTTGGCCTTGCGGGGGTGTTTCATGGGGATGGTGTCGTGCGTGACGCGGGCCTGGAAGAAGCCTCGCCCGCGCAGGGTATTCTGAGCCACCGTGCAGCGCGTCTTGGGATTGACCGTGCTCACATACACTGGCGTGGCGGCGAAATGGCGGAACATCCAGCGGCCAAAGCGGCGGTGGCTATCGACATAGCGGTTATATATCCACAGCCTGACTGGGAAGGGGTGCGTCACGTGGCTGCTGCCCATGAGCGCGCCGTTGGGCGCGTAGGCCAGTACGGCCTCCACCTCCTCCCTGGCCTCGGCGCAGGCCAGCATGTCCTGGCGGCTCGCACGCTTGAGGCTGTCGCGCCTCTGCTGGTCGTCCTGCATGCCCTGTGCGGCCTTCGTGTCACCAGTCAGCAGTCCCTCGACCTTGGTGTAGGCATCGGCCAGCGCGGTGATGACTCCCTCGCGTGTGGTGTCCTCGGGTTGTGCGGCAGGCTGGTTGTAGTCCATCTGGCTGATGCCACGGTACAGGGTCTCGCCCTCCAGCAGGTGGCTGGTGGTGGAGCAGGACGCGAGGCAGAGCACTGCGAGCGTGAGGGTGAGCGTGTTTAGGGTCTTTCTCATTGCTTCTCCTTGTGTGTCGGGATGGTGTCCTGGGGCGTGGCTGTGCTGCTGGCTGGCTGTGGCAACTGCCTGGGCAGGGGCATGTCATCCGCACTCTTGCGGAAGCGGAACAGGTCGCGCAGCCTGTTGGTGCGCCTTCTCAGCACCAGTCCAGCCCCCATCTCGGTCAGTTCGCCCTCTATCAGGGACTGGTAATTGCGGTCATAGTACAGGCGCACGTATCGGCTTGCCCCGTTGTCCAGTTTGTATTCCAGTGACACATTGTCGATGATGGTCTGCCCGTTGTTCTGCGCCTCGCTGCCCGAACTCACCTTGCCGCCCAGTACCAGGCTGATGCGGTTGCCCCAGAAACGCTTGCGGAAGCTGAAACTGTAGTCGGTCGTTGTCGCGCCCGTGGCAGTGGTGCTGTTCTCGATGCCGAAGCTGAGGTCCACGGTGGAGAGTGCCTGTCCGGCGATGTTGTTGATGGC
>CAVKOT010000071.1:0-12631 GCA_963658045.1 Opitutia bacterium UBA4654 | reverse complement strand
TAACTCTCAAATTCCGTTTGGTTAATTCTCAAACCATTTCTTTTTGACTATAATACTGTCGCATGTGCAGTTCACCACCCGGCGAAGCATATCTTTATGATAATTTAATTTCTTGTTGCAAAGCCATATTGGCACATTTCGTCCTTTGGAGAGAACCTGTACATTCTCCAGACTCACAATACCCAGATAGCCTACAGGATTATGATACAAATCCTCATTCTTCTGGTTATTGAAGTGGTAGAGGTAATAACGTCCTGCGTCCGTCCCATTAGACACATTGATGACGCAGTCACGCATGTACAGGTTGGGCAGACTCCGGGATGCTTCTGTATTATCAAATCTCAAGCCCTCCACCAGGTAATAATACCGGGGGAGCACGTCAAACAGGCAATTCTGGTAAGACAACTCAAACCCTGTGAATCCGCCTGAGTACATAGGACTCACAATCATGGGGCGTGCATTGATGAAATGACAGTGCGCGAAACGCATATAGCCATTGGCACATGACACCTGGCAGGAGCAATTCTCTGAGGAATAACGTGCCATGTCTGTCTTAAAAGTACAATGCCTGTAGGTAAAGTCTGCACAGTAGCAATGGCAGTCGAAGCGGTTGAGGACGCAATTATCCAGCGTAACAGTATTCAGGTAAAAGCCGCACTGCACTCCCCAGGCCCCATCCCCCCGGACATTTCTGAGCGACGTGTTGGCCAGGTTGATGAGACGCATACCATAACCATGCCTGTGCTCAGCAGAATAAGTTCCGCTGACCAGGACATCCTCCAAGATGGTGTTCACAGAATGCCGTATGTACAGGCATTGGTCATCCTCATATTCGGGGCGCAGGGACAGAGTGGCGTCTTCCTCTGGCGTGTTGACACAGACTCCCCGTACCCTGAGGCCTACCTGTCCACAAGCTTTCAGCAGGAATGTGCGCTTGGTGGAGGTGCCCATACGGGAAAAGACCAGGTTCTCAAAGGATGGAGCCTGCCCTTCTGTCACGTCATCATAGAAACATAACACCTGCTCCGCACGCGAATATGGGAAAATGGGGGTGTTCTGCGCCTTGCCTTCTACTATATATATAATGTCGCGGCGATAGACCTCCAGCGTGCCGCTGACCCCTCCGACGCTCCACACCTTGGGGTCGTACACATAGAGTAGCTTGTACCCATGGGATAGTTCTGGCATAGAGGTAAAATCGCCACTGTCTATCGTATGGGCACTCACATCTACCCGTCTTTCAGAGCGTGCAAGCGCGTCAAAATCAACTGTCTCATTATCCTGCAAGTCAATACGCCTGTCCAGTGAGAAGAGGAAGAGTTTGTCAACGGATGTATTCTCCACCCGAAACGTACATCCGCCAAAGTCTGTATGCCTGGTAAGTGGAATGGGAGTGGCTCCAGGGGGGATAGTGACACAGGCAGTGACTCCCTTTGGATAAACGACATAGGTGTCAGAGACAAGTGTACAGGCTGCCTCGTGTATCTTCCTGAGACGCTGATATACACGAGCACCATCACCCTGCAAGTCAGCAGGGCTAACACGCATGACACTGCCAAAGCCAGCACATGGCATGAGCACACACACGAGCAGGCAAAAGAGCCAGGAGAGATGCGCCCTTGCTGTCATTCCAAAATTCCCATCAGATAGCAATCATTTCTGCAAAGATAGGCATTTTCAGGGAGTGGTAGAGACTAACGTCTTCACAAAAGTATCTTAGAATACCTGGACAACAATATCATGATACCCCCAAAAAGCAGGGCGGCTCCCCCACTGTTGGGGAAGCCGCCCTTGATGTTATGTGCACTCAGGCTGGGATTACAGCTGGGGACCAGCAGCAACGAGAGCCTTACCAGCCTCGTTGTTGGTGTACTTGCCGAAGTTCTTGATGAAGCGTGCAGCCAGATCCTTGGCCTTCTCGTCCCACTGTGAAGCGTCAGCGTATGTGTCGCGGGGATCAAGAATCTTGGGATCAACACCGGGCAGCTCTGTGGGAACCTGGAAGTTGAACATGGGGATGGTCTTGGTGGGAGCCTCGTTGATGGCACCGCTCAGGATAGCGTCGATGATACCACGAGTGTCGCGGATAGAGATACGCTTGCCTGTGCCATTCCAACCTGTGTTCACCAGGTAAGCCTTGGCACCGCTCATGTTCATCTTCTTCACCAGCTCCTGGGCGTACTTTGTGGGATGCAGCTCGAGGAATGCCTGGCCGAAGCATGCTGAGAAGGTGGGAGTGGGCTCGGTGATACCACGCTCTGTGCCAGCAAGCTTGGCTGTGAAACCAGAGAGGAAGTAGTACTGAGTCTGCTCGGGAGTCAGGATGCTCACAGGAGGCAGCACGCCAAATGCGTCAGCTGACAGGAAGATAACCTGCTTGGCAGCGGGTGCGCTTGATCCGGGCTGGATGTTCTTGATGTGGTAGATGGGGTAGCTCACACGAGTGTTCTCGGTTGTGCTCTTGTCAGCGAAGTCAATCTTGCCGTTCTTATCCACAGTCACGTTCTCGAGCAGGGCATTACGCTTGATGGCGTTGTAGATGTCGGGCTCTGACTCCTTGTCCAGGTTGATAACCTTGGCATAGCAGCCGCCCTCCAGGTTGAACACGCCCTCGTCGTCCCATCCGTGCTCGTCATCACCGATAAGCTTGCGCTTGGGGTCGGTTGACAGGGTGGTCTTACCTGTGCCTGAGAGGCCGAAGAAGATGGCTGTGTTCTCGCCGTTCATGTCGCAGTTGGCAGAGCAGTGCATGGATGCGATGCCCTTCAGAGGCAGGTAGTAGTTCTGCATTGAGAACATACCCTTCTTCATCTCACCGCCGTACCATGTGTTGATGATTACCTGCTCGCGGGTTGTGGTGTTGAATGCCACACAGGTCTCGCTGTTCAGGCCGAGCTCCTTGTAGTTCTCCACCTTTGCCTTAGAGGCATTGTAGATGACAAAGTTGGGTTCGAAGTTCTCCAGCTCCTCTGCTGTGGGACGGATGAACATGTTGGTCACGAAGTGTGCCTGCCATGCCACCTCCACGATGAAGCGCACAGCCAGACGTGTAGCCTTGTTGGCACCGCAGAATGCGTCCACCACATACAGGTTCTTGTTGGACAGCTCCTTCTTGGCGATGTCCTTCACCTGTGCCCACACAGCCTCGCTCATGGGATGGTTGTCGTTCTTGTAAGCCTCACTTGTCCACCACACATTGTCATGGCTCTGTGCGTCGTCCACGATATACTTGTCCTTGGGTGAACGGCCGGTGAAGATACCAGTCATCACGTTCACAGCGCCAAGCTCAGTCACCTGACCAACCTCATAGCCCTGGAGTCCGGGCTTGGTCTCCTCCTCGAACAGCTGCTCGTAAGAGGGATTGTGGGCAATCACGGTAGAGCCTGTGATGCCGTACTTTGTCAAATCTAATGTTGCCATTGTCGTATATGATTTAAATGGTTCTGTATATTCTGTATATTCTGATATCTGTTGTCCGCACTTGCCCTTTTAAGGCGCGACAAAGTTACATCAATCTTTCGATGTGATAAAATTCCCCATGTGTTTTTTGGCGCGGTGCGCCTGGGTTTTCAGTCTTTTTCACATTTTTGCGATGCGGACTTTGCAATTGGGAGAATTAGAGTTACCTTTGCACAAGTGTTTAACCCTTTAGCAAAAACGCAGAACATGGAAATCATAGACATGGGACACTCGTGCAGCGTAATAAACAGTTTCGTTGCCGAGCTGAGAGACGTGAACGTACAGACCGACCGCATGCGCTTCCGGCGCAACCTGGAGCGTATAGGCGAGGCACAGGCTTATGAGCTGAGCCGCATGCTGACCTATTCGGAGAAACAGGTGCAGACTCCCCTGGGAGTGCCCAAGGCATGCACTTATGACGACCCGATAGTGGTGGCCACGGTGTTCCGTGCGGGCCTGCCCCTGCACCAGGGCTTCCTCAATGTGTTTGACAAGGCGGAGAATGCCTTTGTGAGCGCATACCGATACTACAAGGACAAGGAGTGCCGCCAGGTGGATGTGCACATCGAGTACATAGCCGCGCCTGACCTCACGGGCAAGACGCTCATGCTGGTGGATCCCATGCTGGCCACCGGGGAGAGCATGGAACTGGCGCTGAAGGCCTTTGAGACCAAGGGAAAGCCCGCGCGCACCTTCATTGCCTGTGCCATAGCCAGCCGCCAGGGCGTGGAGCACATGCAACGGCTGTATGGCGACCGCGAGGATATTGTGCTCATCTGTGCCGCCATCGACGAGGAACTCAACGAGCACTCCTACATCGTGCCTGGCCTGGGCGACGCTGGTGACCTGGCCTTCGGAGGGAAGGTGTAGCCCCCTCCCAGCCTCCCCAAGGGGGAGGAGGACCCTTTGCTCGTAAAGGGCAAGATGGGGCTCGTACTTCATCCTGGATTTCCTGCATTATGTGGAGGACTTAGTTAGTTAGAAAGAAGGCCGCAGGAGATGAAGGGACAAAGACATATAAAAGACATACAAAAGTAAGAGAGAGGGGGAAGTCGGGTTATTGGCCGCGACTTCCCCTTCTCTCTTGTCCCACTTTTGCCGTGCCCCCACACAATCCGGCAAATGGCATTCCCGTATATATAGGAAGAAGCCCCTCCCCCTTGTGGGGAGGTTGGGAGGGGGCCTCGCTTTACTCCTTCACTATCGACTCACAGGCGTTCCTCAGTCCTGTGGCCTTGCTCAGATAGGCCTTGGCCACTCCGAACTTCAGGAACATGTCGAGCCTGACTGGCATGTGGTTGGCATCATCGGTGATGTAGAAGGTGATGATTTCCTTCTCTTTCTTGCCCTTATACTCCACAAAGGAGAAGATAAGGCAGCGGTAGGTGACATCGGTGTTGCGCATGCGGAAGTTCTTCTTCCCACGATAGACCAGCGTGACATCCTCCACCCTGCGGCCGTCAGCCATGGGATAGATGAGTTTGTCCCCCTTCTTGAGCTTGCTGCCGTCCTGTGAGCGCGCACAGAGCATGATGCTCATCATGTCATAGATGCACTTGGGGCTGCTGTAAGTCGCGTGGCTGGTCTCGCCCTTGCGGCTCAGGTACTCCTGGCGGAGAGAGACGTTGCCGCCGTGCGAGTAGTTGTACCACACCTGGTCCACGTAATACTTGCCGCCCTCGTTGGCCGCCTTCTTGTAGTAGAGGGGGCGCATGTCCTTGGACATCATGCAGTGCAGGGTGTCCCGCATCTGGAAGTAATGGTCCAGTTTCTTGTTGGTGCGCGTAATGAGTTCACTGCGATAGGCATCCTTGCCCTCCCAGTGTGCGTCATGTGTGGCAAGCTGTGCAGTGCCGGCCTTCATCCACACAAACTTCCAGTTGAAGTAGAGCGTGTAGTCGAGTACCTCGCCTCCCTGGAAGGCCGTGTTGGGCGCAGTACACTGTGCGCGCAGGCCAGCCGAGGCTGTCATCATCAGCATGCACGCAAGAGCCAGGGTGCCCCGCACTCCTGGCAGTGTCAGATTTCGGATTCCTTTCATAGCGTTTTCCCTGTTGTTTTGGTGGTTTGACTATCTCGCACCCGAGCGGCTGTTCTTGCCATTCTGACGGTCACGCTCGGCATTGCGGTTCTTCACTGTCTTCTGCTTGTCAGGCTTCTGCTTAGTGATGGCCATGGGCTTCTGCCGGGTGATGTCCACGGCATGTATGTCCCAGTCCTGGCGCAAGTCCCACTGTGCCTTGAGCGGCAGAGGCTTGCCGAAGTAATAGACGCGCTCGGGCTGGAGGCCGGCGTCATAGTCGCCCGTGTCCCACTGGCCATTGCCATTGGCATCAACGTAACAACGCACATAGTAGTCCCCTGGCTTCATATAGAAGAAGTCGGCATTGCCCTCCTTGTCCGCCCTCTGCTGTGCGACCACCTTGTCGCTCTTGCTCAGGAGCTGCACCACGACACCTGTGTCAGGGCTCACCACATGGATGAAGATGGAGCCGTACTCCTCCACAGCACGCACGTGGAATTCCTGCTTGACATACTTCGACTCATGCCCCAGCACACTCTTCACGGCCGCTGTGTCCATCACGAAACGATACTTACGCCCAGGCTCCCACTCGGCATAGAGCATGTAGGAGTTGGTGCTGCGCTCGACTGGCAGGAACAGATAGGGAGCAGGCAGCCAGTTGGTGTCCTGCTGGACATAGAAGTGCAGGCGCGTGCTGTCAAGGCTCTGTATGGGCTCCTTGGCCTGGTAGCGCACGTTCTGGTTGGGGTCGAGCCCTCCCGAGGGCTTGAAGCCTCCCTCAAGCCACACGCGCTCATAGGGGTTCTCCTCATAGGGCAGCGGCTTCTTGGACTTCCTCTGCCTGCGCTCGCGGTCCTTCTGCCACGCTTCCACCTGCCTATTGCGCTCAGCGGTTATCTTGGCATAGGTGGTCTTGGGCGAGAGGTCAAGCGTGTCGGTCGTGGGGACCAGTTGGCCCAGCGTGTCCGTCTCAAGGTAAGTGAGGGCCAGGGAGAGGGTGTCCTGCCTGTGGAGTAATGCCGTGTCGGTGACCCAGTAGGTGACGGTGTCATTGTGAAGTGACGCGTCGGTCACCAGGCTGGACTCGTCGAAGTTGAGTCCCCTGACCACGGGCATGCTGTCTGAGGGTGCGGTGAAGTAGAGAGTGAAACTATAGGGGTCGGGATAGACAGTCTTGAGCAGATGACGCTCCTGTCCATCCTCCAAAAAGGCCAGCAGGACTACATTGTCAGGGGTGTAGTGAGTATAGGGCACCACGCGTATGGAGTCATACCACACGCTGTCCCTCCACACGGTGTCCATGCGCACATCGGGATAATGGCCCGTCGCATAGACGGTCGTGTCAAAGGCCACACGCTCGTTCTTCTGGCTAAAGAGGAAGTCACCGTCCTTATCCTCCAGGGCCAGCACGCGGTAGCGTCCGTCCTTCACGCCCTTGATGGTGAATCGTCCCTCGCCATTGGTGCGCGAGACACGCTGGAAGGGAGTGGTGCGGAACAGGCTGTCGGCCCAGGTGCTGTCGGCAGGATAGAGTCCCACCATGATGCCCTTGATGGGCTCCAGGTCGGCAGCGTTAAGCACACGCCCCGACACCTCCATGGTGTCGATGACCGGTCCTGTGCTGAAGGAGTAGGTGTATCGCCCCATGGGATTGCCCTCGTTGTTGTCCTCGATGGCATCGCTGAAGTCGATGGTATAGGTGGTATTGGCGCGCAAGGAGTCATAGAGGTCCACCTTGACACGCTTGCCGTCGGCGCGCACGTTGGCCGGCTCCATCTGTGGTGGGGATATGATGACCTTCTCGCTGGCCTTCTCCAGCTTGACATATTCGTCAAAGAGGATCTGCACCTTGCGCTTGCTCACGTTCACAGCACCGTCAGCAGGCGAGCTCCCCACGACACGTGGAGGGGTCTCGTCAAACCGCCCACCATCGGGGCTGCCAATGCTGGCGCATGCCGCTGTCAGAAGCATGGCGAGCAAGCAGAGTAGAAGGTTTCTCCTGTCCATCACCTGGCATTCATTTTGAGTATCTCCTCGATGGTGTCGCGCTTGTTGCTCAGACGGGGTACCTTGTGCTGGCCACCCAGTTTACCCTTTGACTTGAGCCAGTCATGGAACACACCAGGCCTTGCCTTCACTATCTGCAGGGGCTGCAGCGTGATGTCCTTGTGCCGCTTGGCCTCATAGTCGGAGTTGATGTGCTGCAGGGCCTGGTCCAGGATGTGCGCAAACTCGTCCAGGTCGGCAGGCTCCTGGCTGAACTCCACCAGCCACTGGTGCCGGCACTTGCCCTGCCCATCCATATAGACGGGCGCAGCCGTGTATTCCAGCACCTGCGCGCCAGTGGCGGCACAGGCCTGTGCAAGGCCCTTCTCAGCGTTATCTACAATCAGTTCCTCGCCAAAGGCGTTGATGAAGAAGCGCGTGCGGCCTGTGATGACAAACTTGTAAGGGTCGCATGAGGTAAAGCGCACGGTATCGCCTATGAGGTATCGCCACAGGCCACTGCTGGTGGTGATGACCATGGCATAGTTGCGCCCTGGCTCCACTTCCCAGAGGGGGAGCACGTCGGGGGTTGGACTGTCGAACTGGTCCATGGGGATAAACTCATAGAACACGCCATAGTCAAGCATCAGGCTCATGGCAGGGTCGGCAGGGTCATCCTGCAGGCCGAAGAACCCCTCAGAGGCATTGTACGTCTCCATATAGTTCATGTCGGGATTGGCTATCAGCCGCTTGTACTGCTCACGGTAGGGGGTAAAGGCCACGCCACCATGGAAGAAGACTTCCAGGTTGGGCCACACCTGGTCCAGGGTGCTTGCCCCGGCCTCCTCCAGGACGCGCAGCAGCACCGACAGCATCCATGAGGGCACGCCGCTCAGGTTGGTCACGTTGGCATGCAGGGCCTCGCGTGCGATACGCTCGCGCTTCTCCTCGAAGTCCGAGAGCAGGGCTGTGCGCTTGCTGGGGACGCGCACGAGATTGACCAGGGGGTTGATGTTCTCGATAAGGATGGCACTGAGGTCGCCCACCAGGCTGTGCGGCAGGTTGTAGTTGGGGGCATGGCTCCCGCCCAGTATCAGTGCCTTGCCGTCGAAAAGGCGGCTGTGGGGATGACGGGAGAGATACCACACCACGGCATCACGGCCTCCCGCATAATGGGTGTCATGCAGTCCGTCACGGCTCACAGGTATGAACTTGCTCTTGTCGCTCGTGGTCCCGCTTGACTTGGCATAGAACTTCACGCGTCCTGGCCACAGGACATCCCGCTCACCATGACGCATGCGGTCAATATAGCCCTTCAACTCCTCATAAGAGTTCACGGGAGTCTTGGCCGCAAACTCGCTGTATGTCATGCGGTCGGAATAGCCATGGGCATGTCCCCACTCAGTGTCGCTGGCCTTGGCCAGGAGCGTCTGCAGGACATGCAACTGCAGGCTGCGCGCCTGGGTGGCGTACAGTCCAAGCCGCCTCAGCCGTGGGGTAAAGAATGGTCGTATGATGCTTGTCAGACTCATCTCCTATGCCTCCTTTCCTTTCTTCTGCAGCAGTGTCGCATGCAGTTTCTTGTCTATCTTGATGTGTGAGAGTGAGCTCCGGCTGGCCATCTGGTGGCTCTCTTTCTTGGAGAAGCCCGTGCCCCGTCCGCACTCGATGCCATTGATGAGCACGCGTGTGCGGAAGACTGGCGAGCCCGAGCTGTCACGTTCCTCGGCGAGGAGTTCATACTCCAGCTTGAGCCTGTGCTTCTGGGTCCACTCCAGGAGCTTGCTCTTGAAGTTCATCTCCTGGTAGGCAATCTTGTCGATGTCTATCAGATGTTCCAGTATGCGCCTCTCCACAAATCGGCGGCAAGCCTCGTAGCCCCGGTCAAGATAGACCGCGCCCACCAGTGCCTCGAATGCGTTGCCCGCCACATAACTGTTGTGCTGCTGGGCACTGCCCTGGTACTGCACCAGTTTGTCCAGCCCTATCTGCACAGCCAGTTGCCCGAGGGTCTCGCGCTTGACTATCTTGCTGCGCGCCGTGGTGAGGAAGCCCTCCCTCTTGCCAGGGAAGTGGCGGAAGACGATGTCGCCCACCACGGCATCCAGGACAGCGTCGCCCAAGAACTCCAGCCGCTCGTTGTTGACAGGCTTCTCGCCCGTGACATTCATCCCCATGCTCTTGTGCATGAGGGCCTGCCGGTAATAGTCTATCCGCCTGGGATAGAAGCCCAGCATGGTATAAAAAGAGCGATAAAGCCCCCTGTCCCTACGGAAGGGGAGCCTTATCGCATCGATGAGGTCTCCTGTGTACACTACGCAAGTGTGTTACTCGGCATACTTCTTGAAGATGACACAGGCATTGTGGCCGCCGAAGCCAAATGTGTTGCTCAGCGCGGCACGCACGGTGCGCTTCTGAGCCTTGTTGAAGGTGAAATTCAACTTATAGTCAATTTCGGGGTCATCGTCGCCCTCCTCGTGGTTGATGGTGGGAGGCACCACATCATTCTGCACAGCGAGCACGCTCACCATGGCCTCCAGAGCGCCGGCTGCGCCGAGCAGGTGACCGGTCATGGACTTTGTGCTGCTGATGTTGAGCTCATAGGCATGCTCACCGAAGACGGCCTGGATGGCCTTCACCTCGGAGATGTCACCCACAGGGGTAGATGTGCCATGAACGTTGATGTAGTCGATGTCCTCTGGCTTCAACTCTGCGTCGTCCAGAGCATTCTCCATCACGAGCTTTGCGCCCAGCCCCTCGGGATGGGAAGCCGTGATGTGATGGGCGTCGGCACTCATGCCGGCACCAGCCATCTCAGCATATATCTTCGCGCCGCGAGCCTTGGCATGCTCCAGTTCCTCCAGTATGATGCAGGCAGCACCCTCGCCCATGACAAAGCCGTCACGGCTTGCGCTGAAGGGGCGGCTGGCATGCTCGGGATCGTCATTGCGTGTGCTCAGGGCATGCATGGCATTGAAGCCGCCCACCCCACAGGGGATGATGGCAGCCTCGGAGCCTCCGCTGACAATCACATTGGCCTTGCCCAGGCGGATGAGGTTGAACGCGTCGGCCAGCGCATTGGTCGAAGAGGCACATGCGCTGGAGGTGATGTAGTTGGGGCCGTGGAATCCGTACTTGATGCTAATCTGACCCGCACAGATGTCGGCAATCATCTTGGGCACGAAGAAGGGGCTGAACTTGGGGCCGAGGGTGTCCTTGTGCAGGGCATAGTTGGTAATCTCGTCCTCGAAGGTCTTCATTCCTCCGATGCCCACACCAAACACCACACCCACGCGGTTCTTGTCGATGGCATCCAGGTCAATGGCACTGTCGTCCACGGCCATGGTGGCCGCTGCCATTGCGTAGTGGCAATAGGGGTCCATCTTGCGGGCCTCCTTGCGGTCAATATAGTCCTCGGCCTTGAAGCCCTTGAGCTCGCAGGCGAACTGGGTCTTGAACTGGCTGGCGTCGAAATGTGTGATGGGCGCGGCACCGCTCACGCCATCAAGCAACTTCTGCCACGTCTCCGCAGCGGAGTTGCCCAGCGGGCTCACAGCACCAATGCCGGTCACTACTACTCTCTTCAACTCCATATATAAGGAATTAAGTGGTCTCGGTAACAGGGGGATTACTTACCCTGGTTCTCCTCGATGTAGGCGATGGCGTCAGCCACGGTTGAGATCTTCTCTGCCTTGTCGTCGGGGATGTTGATGTCGAATGCCTTCTCGAACTCCATGATCAGCTCCACTGTGTCCAGAGAGTCAGCACCGAGGTCGTTGGTGAAAGATGCCTCGGGAGTCACATCAGCAGCGTCAACGCCCAACTTGTCCACAATAATCTCTTTTACTTTTGCTTCAATTTCAGACATGTATGTATTGATTTAGTTAAATGAATAAATTCTCCTTTATCTTGTTACGGCTTGCAAAGTAAGCACAAATTACCCAACCGCACAACTATTGGAGCCAAAAAGTTGCCTGTTTTTGCACAACAATGGACATTCTGTGCAATTTTACATACCAACCAAGTGACTTTCTACAGCCTTCACAACCGGGCGGAAAGGGCTGCACGGGGGAATGTGGACACACGGGAGTCAGGCCATGCGGGCAAGTGCCTTGCGCCGCATGCCGCGCAGGACCAGCACGAAGGTGGGCACCAGGAAGAGGTCGGCCGAGAGCCAGGCCGATGGGTCACCCCAGCACACGCCGGCAAAGCCGAAAGCGGGCACGAGGAAGACGCTCACGAGGGTGCGTGCCAGCAACTCGTTGACACCGCTCATCATGGACACCTTGGTGAAGCCGATGCTCTGCAGGGAGTACCTGAAGATGACCAGAACGCCCAGCACGGGATAGCACAGCGAGGTGACGCGCATGAAATGCTGGCTGTGGGCCAGGATGTCGGTCTCGCCATAACCCACGAACCAGGCGGTGATGTCCCATGAGAAAGGCCACAGCACGGCCACGCAGAAAGCGCAATAGACCAGCATCATGCCCAGCGAGGAGAGGATGCCGTGGCGGATGCGGTCCAGAAAGTGCAGGGCCTGCGTGGCGGTGGAGGCCGCACGGGCTGCCCCACGGTTCTGCCCGCAATAGGTGGCCAGGGCCACACCCAGGTTCTCAAGCACGCAGATGAAGCAGGCCTTGATGCGCATGGCGGTGGTGAAGGCGGCCACGCACACGGTGCCCAGGCCGTTGTTGGCACTCTGGAGCATGATACTGCCTATGGCCGTGATGCTGAACTGCAGTCCCATGGGGACACCGCTGCCCAGCAGGGTGTCCATGTGGCGCATGTTGGTCTCAGAGTGCATAAATCCGCCAAGCACATCCACCCTGGACAGGCTGCAGGCGGCTATCACACAGCCCACCACCATGGAGAGGGCGGTGGCGATGGCGGCTCCTGCCACCCCCCAGCCCAGCAGGAGGATGGCCACGAGGTCACCGCCCACATTGAGCACCGAGGTGGAGAGGAGAATATAGAAGGGAGTGCGGCTGTCACCCAGGGCGCGCAGCACGCTGAGGAGCACGTTGAGCAGCAGCATGACAGGAATGCTGAGAAAGGTGCAGAGCAGGTAGGCATAGGCATCGGACATGATTTGCCCGGGGGTCTGCATCCAGCCCAGGATGGGACGGCACAGCAGCGCACTGCCTATGGTGATGAGGACGGAAA
>CAVKOT010000070.1:0-12685 GCA_963658045.1 Opitutia bacterium UBA4654 | reverse complement strand
CCACCCGCGACCTCATCAAGACGCACGAGCAGATTGAGGGCATACGCAAGGCTGGCGTGCTCAATACGGCTGTGCTCGACCAGGTGGCCGAAAAGATTCACGAGGGGATGAGCACGCTGGAGATTGACCAACTGGTCTATGACTTCACCACCAAGCATGGAGGTGTCCCCGCACCATTGCATTACGAGGGATTTCCCAACAGTTGCTGCACCAGCATCAACGATGTGGTGTGCCACGGAATCCCTTCGGCCGACGATATTCTGGAGGAAGGAGACATCATCAATGTGGACTGCACCACCATCCTGGACGGCTATTATGCCGATGCCAGCCGCATGTTCATCATCGGGAAGACGACTCCCGAGCGGCAGAGACTGGTGGATGTGGCTTGGGAATGCCTGAAGGCTGGCGAGAAGGTGTGCTCTGAGCCATACGTGTTTGTGGGCGACCTGGGCAATGCCATCGCCAAACTGGCACACTGCAAGGGCTACACGGTGGTGCGTGACCTGTGCGGACATGGTGTGGGACTGGAGTTCCACGAGGAGCCCGATGTCGTGCACTATGGGCGCAAGGGCACTGGAATGCTGCTGGTACCAGGCATGACCTTCACCATCGAGCCCATGATCAACGAGGGTGACTGGGAAGTGTGCGGTGATGCAGAAGACCCCACCGAGTGGATTGTGCTCACCGAGGATGGTAGTGACAGTGCACAGTGGGAACACACATACGTGATGACCGAGAACGGAGTGGAAATCCTCACACACTGACCAACAGCCACGACAAGGACAGGAAGAGAGGAGTGGAATGGTTCGTATCCGTTGACCATGTCACTGTTCCCAAATAAATGATATAATCCCAAAGGCAGATGTTCGCCCCACATGAGCACTGCCACATTTGTAAAAGAACAAGACAATGGACGAGAATTTGTATATACTGGGCATCGAGAGCAGTTGCGATGACACCTCGGCCGCAGTGATGCGCGATGGCATCCTGCTAAGCAATGTGACAGCCAGCCAGGCTGTGCATGAGGCATATGGTGGTGTGGTGCCCGAACTGGCCAGCCGCGCGCATGAGAAGAATATTGTGCCCGTGGTGGACCAGGCACTCAAGCGGGCTGGCGTTGAGAGGGAACAGTTGAAGGCAATCGCCTTCACCCGAGGGCCGGGCCTGATGGGTTCCCTGCTTGTGGGAGTGTCCTTCGCCAAGGGACTTGCCGCATCACTGGGTATCCCCATGATAGACGTTAACCATCTGCAGGGGCATATCCTGGCACATTTCATCCACACCGAGGGGGACGATTACGTCTCACCCACCTTCCCCTTCCTGTGCCTGCTGGTAAGTGGTGGCAACAGCCAGATAGTACTGGTGAAGTCCTACAAGGATATGGAGATTATCGGACAGACCATCGATGACGCGGCAGGAGAGGCCATCGACAAGTGTTCCAAAGTAATGGAACTGGGCTACCCTGGCGGCCCCATCATCGACCGACTCGCACGCCAGGGCAATCCCGACGCGTTCCAGTTTGCCAAGCCAAACATCCCTGGCTACGACTACAGTTTCAGCGGTCTGAAGACAAGTTTCCTCTACTCACTCCGCAACTGGGTCAAGGATGACCCCAACTTTGTGCAGAACCACCTGAATGACCTTGCAGCCTCCCTTGAAAAGACCATCGTGGACATTCTGATGAAGAAACTCAGGATGGCAGCCAAGGACTTGGGCATCAAGCAGGTGGCCGTTGCAGGAGGTGTCTCGGCCAACACAGGACTGCGCAACGCCTTTCTTGACCACGCCAAGAGATACGGCTGGAAGGTGTTCATCCCCAAATTCGGCTACACGACAGACAATGCCGCCATGATTGCCATGGCCGGCACATTCAAGTACCGAGACCACGACTTCTGCCCCATATCGGCACCAGCCTATTGCCGGGGCACCATCTGAACAAGGCAAAGCAGTCACAGGCACTCTCCCCCACGTCCACCATCCTGCAAGCCACAGGATAATGAGTCACAGGACTGGGAAGGCCAGGAAAACAGCAAGTGGATGAAAGAAAAGCAGATAAACACTTGTCTGTTACAAATATTTGTCCTACCTTTGTGCCTTGTTTGGAAGAAGTTGATTTGGAATAGAAAAAAGAAGAATGAAATGTCTAAGATTTGTCAAATTACAGGGAAGAAGGCCATGATTGGCAATAACGTTTCACACTCAAAGCGTCGCACCAAGAGACACTTTGACGTGAATCTCTTCACCAAGAAGTTCTACTATGTAGAGGAGGACTGCTGGATTAGCTTGAACATCAGCGCGTCTGGCTTGCGTCTGATTAACAAGGTGGGTCTGGACACAGCACTCAAGAACGCTGTGGCACAGGGCTATTGTGATTGGAAGAACATTAAGGTTATCGGTTAACAGAGTTTAGGAGTACACCAAATATGGCAAAGAAAGCTAAAGGCAACAGAGTACAGGTTATTCTGGAGTGCACAGAGATGAAGCAGAGCGGACTGCCCGGCACTTCTCGTTATATCACCACCAAGAACAGGAAGAATACTCCCGAGCGTCTGGAGTTGAAGAAGTACAACCCCATCCTCAAGCGGATGACTGTTCACAAAGAGATTAAGTAATACCCACCCTCTTAAGATTCAAGAACAATGGCAAAGAAAGTAGTGGCAACGCTCCAGAGCGGCAAGACCGACGGACGTTCCTATACCAAGGTTATCAAGATGGTAAAGAATCCTCAGAACGGTTCATACTCATTCGATGAGCAGATGGTACCCAACGAGGCTGTCAAGGACTTCTTCAAGAACTAATCGGGAAGAGCCTCATAACATACAGGGCGGGATTGACATGAGTCATTCCCGCCTTTTTTGTTCCCGATCAAATATTGGCTCGGCCGAAATCAACGGGTCACAAATCCGTGGAAACAACCAAGAAAGCATATATTTACTTACAGAATAAGATTTAGGATAAATGAAGACGGCAAAACTCATAATGCTCCTCGCCATCTTGATGCCATCCGTGAATTGCAAGGCAAGCAATGACCAGGGGGATGGGACCCCACTCATGACAATAGAGGATTTCCCCATGGTGGACTGCTCCACATCCACCCAACCGCTCAGTGTCATCCTGGCTGCAAGAACACTGGGACTGCCATATATCTGGTGGAAGGATGCAGTTATAGACCAAACCTGGTACTGCAAGATTGACTATGACCAGTCCGAAATATCCCAAGACGAGAAACAACAGTTGGACAGCAAATTGAAATGCAGCACGACTCACGGTTCATACACAAACCTAATCGACGGCAATGTGGAACTCATAATTGCCTCCCGCAATATATCCAGGGATGAGAAGGCCTATGCCGACAACCAGGGCGTGTCGTTGATAGAACATCCCATAGGCCGCGACGCTTTCATCTTCATCGTCAACAACAAAAACCCCATAACCAACCTGACCATTTCGCAGATACAGGACATCTATACCGCCAAAGTCAGAAACTGGAACGAGGTTGGTGGAAACGATGCTACCACCAGTCCCTATATAAGGAACGCTAATTCTGGAAGCCAGGAGAAAATGGAGACTTTGGTCATGCAGGGCCTGGACATGATTGACTGGCCAGAGATGACCACACATGGCATGGCCGGCCCCTTCTATGCTTTGCGCTACGACGAAAATGGCATAGCATATACCCCATATTTCTATTACAGCATTATGACACGTGACCAGACTTGGGCAAAGTGCATTGGAGTTAATGGGATAGAGCCCAGCAAGAGCACCATTTCAAGCAACACATATCCTTATGTGTCGGACATATATGCAGCCGTGCGCTCTGACATAGACAGAAACTCGACCGCATATAAGTTGTTTGAATACCTGACAAGCGCATCGGGACAGGATATCGTGAAAGAAAGTGGATATGTCCCAGTGCCTACAGGCACAAGGGTCAACACCATGACATCCCAACCTTCCGCCACAACATCCTACACAGACCTTGCAGGAAGGAAACTCACCACCTCTCACAAGGGATTTGTTATCAAGACAGAAACGAGGGGAGGAAACTGCACCTCAAGAAAGGTCATCATGAAATAATCGTACCAGGAAACGAGCCATAGTCGGAAGACAGGCCACAGCAGACCTAAAGAAAGACGAACATTGAGACACGCATTTTAACCGGCAACATGAAGAAATCGCCTGCGTGCCTCAATGTTTTGTTAAGTAGATGTTTAAAGAACAGGATATCCGCTTATAGATTATGTCATTTAATCTTAAACAGCGACTTATCCTTTGACTTGACAGGAAGCCCAAACGCACGACATCCTGTGACTATACCTTAGCCCCCATCTCCTGGGCCTCAGCCAGAGCCTTGTGCCCCACTATCTCACCCATTTCATTGACACCGCCAGCAAAGACACTGCCGGCAAGGCGGGCGTGCTCAAAGCAGTCTATCCAGCCTGTCAGCCCCGTGATGGCACGGGCAGGCGTGCTCTCCTCGTCTTCAGCGGCAGCCGTGAGCATATAGATGTCACGGAAATGATAGTCAGAGGAATAAAGCGGGTTGGCACGGTCTAGCAGTGTCTTCATCTGTCCGCTCATCTCATAATAATAGATAGGCGTGGCAAAGCATATCACATCCGCGTCATGCATCTTCGCTACGATGGCAGGGGCATCGTCCTTGATGGCACACTTGAGTGTCTTCTGGCAAGTCAGACACCCGATGCAGAACCTGATGTCCTTGCCTCGCAAACTGACCAGTTCCACCTCATGGCCGGCCTCCCGCGCTCCCTGCGCAAACTTCTCAGCCAGTGCCTCGGAATTGCTCCTGGGGCGCAGACTGGTGGAAATCACCAATACTCTCTTCATGTTCTTTTGCGTCATTTTGTTATTATACGTTTGTACTGATGCAAAAATACTACACTTCGGGCACACAGACATGACGCGCATCATTGATTTTGTTACCCAAAATCATGATTTCAATAAAACGTCAGAGGGAGAGCCATCTCACTCAAAGCGTATGCTCCTTGCAGGATGAATGGACGAGATGATATAACTGGGCAACAGGAGGGCAAGGATGCAGGAAACGAGCGTGAAGAGGTTGACCAACAGGAAATAGCCCCAGCAGAAGAGCACCGGCACCGAATCCACATAATAGACATCGGCATCCAGATGCACCACTCCCGTGAAATGCTGGATGGCCAGCAGGCCAAGGACCAGCACGTTGCCATAGAGCATGCCGCGCAACACGATGAATGCCGCATAATGCAGGAAGAGATGGCGCATCTCGCTGTTGGTGGCCCCCATAGCCTTCATCACCCCAATGAAATTGGTGCGCTCCAGGATAATGATGAGCAGCCCGCTTATCATCGTAAAGCCCGCCACACAGGTCATGAGTATCAGTATCACCCACACGTCCAGGTCAAGCAGATGCAGCCAGGCAAAGACCTGGGGATACAGTTCGCGTATGGTCATCGAGGTATATTGCGCGCCATAGGCATCCCGCTGCTTGTTGATGGTTCTCACCACCCGCCCCCTCACTTGCTCCAGCTGGTCAAAGTCCTCAGTGAGCAACTCGGCCCCAGCCTGCTGGTTGGTGTCCCAGCCCAGGAGGCCATGCACAGTGTGCAGGTCGGCAAAGACTATCTGGCTGTCAAAGTCCGTCAGGTGTGTGCAGTAGATACCGCTCACGCGAAACCGGCGGGCCTTGACACTGTTCTCAAAGAAATAAGCATAGACCGTGGAGCCCACCTTCAGTCTCAGTTGCCTGGCAAGTTGCTGCGAGACGAGCAGGCTGCCCGAAGACACCGAGTCGCTCCACTGAGGCACCTCGCCTACCACCAGGTGGCTGGCAAGGAAACTGCTGTCATACTCCTGCCCCACTCCACGGAACACCACTCCACGGAAAGCCTCGTCTGTCTTGAGCATACCCGGCTTGACACAGAAGCGCTGGGCATGCCTGACACCAGGGATGCGCTCCAGCCTCTCCAGCAAGGGGGCATCCACCACGATGGGCTTCATCTCGTCAGAGCCCAGGCTCTCATAACTGAACACCTGGATGTGCGCGCCAAAGCCCAGCAACTTGGCCTGCACCTCACGCTGGAACCCCAGGGCCACCGACACGCTGATGAGCATGACGGCCACCCCAATGGCCACCCCAAGCGTGGATATGCTGATGGCCGGACGAGACACTCGCCCCACATCGTCCTGATGTGAGAACATCCGTCTGGCCATCATCCATGTGTACATGCCTTTGCGTATATGAGATGATTTGAGATGTGCTTGCCTACTATCTGATGGTGCCGGGATAGGCCTCAAGTGCCTTCTGCAGCACCACGAGTGCGCGATTGAGGTCTTCCTTCTTGAGCACATAGGCCAGGCGCACCTGGTCACGTCCTGCACCAGGAGTGGTGTAGAATCCTGCGGCGGGAGCCATCATCACGGTCTCGCCCTCATACTCAAAGTCACTCAGGCACCAGGCACAGAACTTCTCGGCATCATCGACAGGTAACTTGGCCACCGTGTAGAATGCGCCCATGGGGATGGGGCTATACACCCCAGGAATGCGGTTAAGTCCGTCTATCAAGCACTTACGCCGCTCCACATACTCGTCATACACCTCACGCCCATACTCCTCAGGCTCATCCAGACTGGCCTCTGCCGCAATCTGTCCTATCAGTGGGGGACTGAGTCGTGCCTGGCAAAATTTCATCACGGCCTGGCGCACCTGCGGGTTCTTGGTTATCAGCGCACCTATGCGTATGCCACACTCGCTGTAGCGCTTGCTCACCGAGTCGATGAGCACCACATTCTGCTCGATGCCCTCCAGATGGCAGGCACTGATGTAGGGGCTGCCCGTATAGATAAACTCGCGATACACCTCGTCAGAGAAGAGGTACAGGTCATACTTCTTCACCAGGTCACGTATCTGGTTCATCTCACGGCGCGTGTAGAGGTAGCCCGTGGGGTTATTGGGATTGCAGATGAGGATGGCGCGCGTGCGCTCATTGATGAGTTGTTCAAACTTCTCCACCTTGGGCAGCGAGAATCCCTCGTCAATGGTGGTGGCGATGGTGCGTATGACTGCGCCCGCCGATATGGCGAAGGCCATATAGTTGGCATACGCAGGCTCGGGCACGATAATCTCGTCACCAGGATTGAGGCATGCCAGGAAGGAGAAGAGCACAGCCTCTGACCCGCCACTGGTGATGATGATGTCATCGGGGGTGAGGTTGATGTTGTACTTCTCGTAATATTTCACCAACTTGGTCCTGTAACTCAGGTAGCCCTGGCTGGGACTATATTCCAGTATCGTGCGGTGGATATTCTTGATTGCGTCAATGGCCGCTCTTGGAGTAGGCAGGTCGGGCTGTCCGATATTCAGGTGATAGACGTGGACACCCCTCTGCTTGGCAGCGTAGGCCAAGGGAGAGAGTTTCCTGATGGGTGACTCAGGCATCTGCGTACCCCGCAAGGAGATTTCTGGCATTGTCTTGCTATGCTATTATATAATGTGTGTACTCTTGCCGGAGCGTCGTTGTCACAGTCCTCCACTGGCGTAGGCCGCGTCCCATGCTCCGTAAATGCAAAGGTACGACAAAAGCGCAAGATACAGGCCACCCCCCGGAGATTTGTTAATTGAGGGAGTACATTTTGCAGACCATTTTGCAGACCTCGCAACTGCCCCTATACTGCAATGCCATGGCACATGACATCCTCATACAAAGGAGAAGGATTGCATTCCTCTATCAATACTGGTTCGATGGAAGTATCCACTTTAAGAGTTGCCAGCCACAATGCCGAAGAGATGCCCAGCCAGTCACCTTGGATTTTTGGAACCACGACTGCCACATCTATGTCACTATCCTTGTGAGCTTCATTACGGCTACACGACCCATACAAATAGACCCTCGCGTCGGAAACTAACGGAAGTATGACCTCCTTACAGGAACGCGCTATCATCAAAGCATATTCTCTATCCATCGCTTCAATTCCTTTGTCTTGTTTATCAAAAAAACGCAATACTCTGGTGTCAGTTTCTTCGCCAATTCTTCTTTGTACGAGGGGTACCTGGCCTCAATATTCATCGGCATCAATTCTGCAATAAGGCCCAATTGTTCTTCGCTCATTTTTGGAATCAAGCCACAACTTTGCGACAATTTCAACAGATTGCGGATAAAAGGAACTTCGTCAGGTTTCACTGAACTCCAGTATGCCTTAATGTTTTTTTTCTATTACTAAATGGCACATAAACCCCACATATAACCATCGCCCCCCGTTGTACATTACTTCGGCGGTTTCGAGGTCATAGTCTGCAAGTTCTTTCCAATATGCAACCTTGCCCATAGCCACAAATTTCCAAAGTTTAAGACTTTTGCCATGCAAACTTACGACATTCCACATGATTACACGAAGAAAACCTTCTATAAATTCGAAGTATAACTAACTTTTCATTTCAATTATACTGCCCATACTCACGCAGTAGTACTGCCCTGGAGATGTCAGTAGTACTGCCTTTACCCGGTCAATGTGTCTTGTCCTGGAACAGGTAGAAACATTTAGGAACAATAAATGTGTTATAAGATGATTAAGAAAAAAGTTCGCAACCACAGGGAGGAGTGCCTTTACAGGCAGAGTCCCCACATCCAGGCTGGAAAGTGCCGGCCTGGGGGCGGGGACTCTGTATCGGTCGATATTCTATGCTGCCAGTACGTGCCCTCACACGTACTTCTCTATCTGGCTGAGGTTCTTCTGCACATCCTCGTCAGTGAACTCGTAGTTCTGCAGCGAGCCAGAGAGGTATTGGTCGTATGCCGTCATGTCGATGAGCCCGTGGCCCGAGAGATTGAAGAGGATGACCTTCTCCTCGCCCGACTCCTTACACTTCTTTGCCTCGTTGATGGCTGCGGCGATGGCATGGCAACTCTCGGGAGCGGGGATGATGCCCTCGGCACGCGCAAAGAGCATGCCCGCGTCAAACGACTCCAGCTGCTTGATGTCCGTGGCTTCCATCAGTCCATCCTTGAGCAACTGGCTCACAATGACACCCGCACCATGGTAGCGCAGGCCACCAGCGTGGATGTTGGCAGGCATGAAGTTATGCCCCAGGGTGAACATGGGCAACAAAGGCGTGTAGCCCGCCACATCGCCAAAGTCATACTGGAAGACTCCGTGGGTCAACTTGGGACAACTGGCCGGCTCGGCGGCTATGAACCTGGTCTTCCTGCCCTCCAGTATGTTGTGGCGCATGAAGGGGAAAGAGATGCCACCGAAGTTGGAACCTCCGCCAAAGCACCCTATCACGATGTCGGGATACTCGCCAGCCTTCTGCATCTGCTTCTCGGCCTCCAGGCCTATCACGGTCTGGTGCAGGGTGACATGACTGAGCACGGAACCGAGCGTGTACTTGCAGTTGGGCGTGTTCATAGCCAGTTCGATGGCCTCTGAGATGGCAGTTCCCAGCGAGCCCTGGTTATTGGGGTCCTTGGTCAGGATGTCCTTGCCGGCGCGTGTGGACATCGAGGGCGATGCCGTCACCTGGGCTCCATACGTCTGCATGATGCTTCGGCGGTAAGGCTTCTGGTTATAGGAAATCTTCACCTGATAGACGGCAGCCTCCAGCCCAAACACCCGGGCTGCATAGCTGAGGGCTGCGCCCCACTGTCCAGCACCCGTCTCGGTGGTCACGTTGGTCACGCCCTGCTTCTTGCAATAATAGGCCTGGGCCAGGGCAGAGTTCAACTTGTGCGAGCCCACGGGACTCACACTCTCGTTCTTGAAATAGATGTGTGCGGGAGTGCCCAGTGCCTCCTCCAGTCCGTAGGCACGCACCAGGGGTGTGGAGCGATAGTACTTGTACATGTCCCTCACCTCCTCGGGGATGTCTATCCAGGCATGTGTCTGGTCCAGTTCCTGCCTGGCCAGTTCCTCGGCAAAGATGGGGAACAGGTCCTCGGACTTCAAGGGCTGCTTGGTGGCGGGATTGAGTGGCGGCAGAGGTTTGTTGACCATATCTGCCTGTATGTTGTACCATTGTGTGGGAATCTCCTCCTCTGTCAGGAAATAACGCTTCTGCTTCGTGCTCATCGGCTTTGTATTTTATGCTTGTTAAACGACAATTTGTTACTGACTTCAGCACAAATTTACGATTTATTAAGCAAACAGGGGCATTCTGCTGCCAAGAATAAGTCCTTAGCGGTTCAGTTGCGTGTCACTCATGCGTGCGTCAGCCCCCTGGAGGCAACCCCTGCCCCACTTCCCCGAGAGCCATCCTGCACATTTCCGCCAAGCGGGGCCTTTATCCTTAGTCCCCTGCACATCCGTCCGATTTTTATTGTAATTTTGCATAGCCCTTTGCACGAGGGAATGGAGATGATGATGGGGCAAGCCAGAGGGGCATCCGCCCAAAGGTGGGCGCCATTTTTAATCCCAAACAAGTGTGTAGATTATAAAACTAAGGATATAGAGACTATGCAAGAGAGACTGCACTCGTGCGCCGAGTTGACAGCATACATTGACCAGGTGGGCATGCTGCCCCTGCTGAGGCTTGCGCCCTATGAGGGATGGTCGGCCGAGGAGGTGGTGGATGAGGACTGCCAGTATGTGACGCTGCCTGACGGTGGCTGGGAATGGCCATTGTGGGAGTGGAAAGGAGAGATTATCCGTGAGAGCGGTTGCGCATACGGCAAGTTCTTCCGTGGAAAGGCGGCATTCATCAGCAAGGAGTGGTGGCCGGACTTCTGCCACTATCGCCGCAGCACACGCCCGACTCCACAGCCGGACAGCATCGAGGAGGCCATCCTGGACACCCTAAGAACCTGTGGGAGCATGGTTACGCGGGAGCTACGCCAGGCCTGCGGGTTCAATGGTTCCGGTATGAGAAGCAAGTTTGACGGCTACATCACACGCCTGCAGATGGGTGGATACATTGTGACCGAGGACTTTGTCTATCCGCATGATCGCCATGGCAGGCAATATGGATGGGGATGGTCGCTGCTATCCACCCCCGAGAGCCTGTTTGGCAGGGATGCCTGCCACCCCAAGCGCGCGCCGGAGGAGTCCCAGCAGAGGCTTCTGGAACATCTGGGCCAGGTCATCCCCAATGCCTCGGAGCGACAACTATGTGCCCTGCTGGACTGCAAATGACAGACAGGAAAGGACATCCTGGCCCGCCCCCACTCCGCTTCCCTGACTCGAGGTTATCCTTTCCGCAATTTTGTTTATCCCCATACGGCTGTTTTGCTGTAACTTTGCCTATCACAAGACGAGATCCGCATCTATTTATAAAAGACATCAAAAGACAACTGACATGAGAAGAGCATTAAGAAAGATTGCCGTGCTGCTGATGGCTGCCTGCTGCCAGACAGCCTGCCACGCTGAGAACGGAAGCGGGAAGTCTGTCCCCGCCGAAAAGGCCAGCAAGAGCCTGGTAGTGTATTTCTCCGCCACAGGCACCACGCGCGAGGCTGCCAAGAAACTGGCAAAGGTGACAGGCTCTGACCTGCTGGAGATCACACCCCAGAAGCCCTACACTGCCGCCGACCTGGACTGGCACGACAAGCAGAGCCGCTCCACCCTGGAAATGCAGGACGAGAAGGCGCGTCCCGCTCTGAAGATGGGCAAGCGCAACATGGCGGCCTACAAGGTCATCTATCTGGGCTATCCCATCTGGTGGAACCAGGCTCCACGTGTGGTGAACACGTTTGTGGAGGCTTATCGTCTGAACGGGAAGACGGTGGTTCCCTTTGCCACATCGGGGGGCTCTGGCATCGAGAACTCGGTCAAGATGCTCAAGTCCACCTACCCCAAGGTAAACTGGCAGAAAGGATTCCTGCTCAACGATGCCTCGGAATCCAACATCAAGAAACTGGTAAAATAAGACTTCACCTCCCCCCCCACATGGGGAAGCCAGCCCCACTGACCGACCATCCAGGACAGGCCAGTGGGGCTAATTTTTCTTTAAGATGGAGAGACAAATCAATAGTTCTGCGACTCTATCCGTTCCCGACATTTCTTTGCGCTCTCCACATACTCCTCATAGGCAATGGCATGGAATGGCCTTTTATTTTGAAAGATGCTCTCGCCTGCCTTCATTCACTCCAGGGAAATGATATTGTTCACACCTTCTTAATTTAAAAATATAATTACAAGAAATGGAGTTAGGAAGATGTTTGCTATCAGCATCAAATTTCCAAAACATACCTTAAAACAAAGAACTGACCAAAGTCAGATACGTTCAAGCACTTCCTTTATCAGTTGGTCGATAGAGTTCCTGTAACCCGTATTGGCCTTTTTGGCCACGCGGTTGGCAATCACCATGCAGCAGGTAGTGGCCTTATGTCCAAGAAGTTTGCTCAGACCTGCCACTGCTGAGGATTCCATCTCATAGTTGGTAATCTTCAATCCTTCATACTCGAAACTCTCCACCTTGGCATTCTGGTCAGGGTCAGCCAGGGGGATGCGAAGCCTTCGTCCCTGTGGGCCATAGAAGCCTCCGCAGGCAATGGTGATGCCATGCACCATGTCCTCACCGCCTATGCGGGTTGTCAGTTCCTCGTCTGCCCCTATCACATAAGGGGCACAGAGCAACGGATTCCAGTGCATGTGCTTGGTAAAGGCTTTCTCCAGGGGGAGGTCGCACACCTCGTTGCGACCTGCATAGAAATTGAGCAGGCCGTCAAACCCTATGCTCTTCTCGCTGATGATA
>CAVKOT010000069.1:0-13148 GCA_963658045.1 Opitutia bacterium UBA4654 | reverse complement strand
ACACCGCTCACTAAGCAACTTCATCATGAACATCATTGCAGCATTGGGGGCTTACTGCTTCTTTGATAACAAGCCAGCCGCACTGGAGGGATATATCATTGAGGACACTAAACAACTGTGTTTCTTATAACCCTTATCCCGAACTGGGGTATTGTGATGTCACGTTGCTGTCCTTAGAGATGGCCTTGGGTATATAGCAAGAACATTGAAACACGCGGAACACACGGACAGTAATATCGATAGAGTACGTCCGTGTGTTCCGCGTGTTTCAATGTTCTTATTTTAATTTTCTTCCCCCCTTGGGGGGATAAGAGGGGGGCTACTCTTTGCTTTTGTTACTTCACCACCACCTTGAGGTCGGTGATGCTGCTCTTGAACTGTCCTGCCTTGCGCAGGGGGAACACCAGGGTGCGCTGGTATGATATCTGGTCGCTGGGCTGATACACCTCTGGCTCATAGGTGAAGGTGCCCTCCACCTGATAGTGTGCCCTGTCCTGCGGACGCACGATGTAGAGCGGCTTCGGGCCCAGTTCCTCCTTCACCTTGCCATCCACCAGCAGGCGTGTCATCCTGTTGGTGCCCTCGATGGTGAGCGTGTGCTGCTCGCCAGCGGGGATGCGGTAGTTGAAGGTGTTGAGGTAACCTTCGCGCTCGAAGCCCAGTCGGCCCTGCTTGGGGTCAGCGAGATACACCACCGCGTTCTGTGAGCGCAGCAGTTCCGTGCCCTTCTCCTCCTGCTTGCCGTTGATGGTGAAGGTCACTGCATAGTCATACCCTATCTCCTCGGCATCCAGTTGCTCGCCAGCGGCCAGGCTCTTCTTCTCCAGCACCACATCGCCAGCCTTGCCCAGCCGGCCCAGCTCGTTCACGCCGGGAGCCTCGCTCAGACCATTGCGCAGGCGGTCATAGTCGGCATAGGGGAGTGTCGTGTGCCTGCCAGTCCAGCACTTCAGTGCGATGGTCTGTATGGCCGGGAAGGCGCGGTGGTGTATGTCCTTGGTGGTGATACCGTTGCCCGCAATGTCATTCCACACGGCAAACATGCCCCCCTCAATGGCTGGGTCCTGCTCGTCAAAGGTGCGGTTGCCTATCACGGCCGGCGTCCAGTGCTCATAGAGGTACTGGCAGTTGAGGTAGTCATAATAGTATCCGGCAGCGGGCACGATGTAGGTGAGCCCATCGGGGATGCACACGAGCTGGTAGCCCTGCTTCTTCATCTCCACGGGGTCGGCATATCCGTTGTACCAGATGTCCATGAGCACGTTCTCGTGCTTCACGGGTGTGTCGCCATTGGCATGTGTGAGCGCGCCCCACACCACGGCTTGCTTGCCGTAGCTTTCCACCAGGCGTATGTAGCGGTCGGTGAATGCGCGGAACTTCTCCACCACCTCCTTCTTGGCATTTGAGTACTCGTCGGTGCCGATGTGTACGCGTGGCCCGCGGAACACAGGCTCCTTGCCGCCCAGGTACTCCCGCCACAGGCCGTCCATGAAGTCATACACCTCGGGGTTGAAGAGGTCCAGGTGGTCCATGCCATACTCCTTGCTGCCCAGCGAGGGCTTGTATTGCGTGAAGGCCAGGGAGTGGGCGGGAGCGTCAAACTCGGGGATAATCTCCACCCCGTACTGCTCTGCCAACTTCTGCAGGTCGATGAACTCCTGCTTGGTGTAGTGCCCGTCCTTGGCCGTGAGGCCCGGATAGGTGTCACACTCCAGGCGGAAGGCGGCCTGCGTGCGGCTCCAGTCGTCACCGAAGTATTTGCGGAACCCGTTGTCGTTGAGGTGTATCTGCAGCGTGTTCATCTTGTAGTAGGACATCACCCTGGCCAGGTTGCGCAGGTAGGCCATGGGGATGAACTTGCGCCCGCAGTCGAGCATGAAGCCGCGCAGGCGATAGTCGGGCACGTCGGTCACCTTGCCCTTGGGCAGTCCCCTGTCGCCAGCCTGCTCGCTCATCTGCAGCAGCGTGCGTGTGGCCCACAGGATGCCCTGCGGTGTGGGGGCTGTGAGGGTCACGCTGGAGGCGATGTCCATGCGGTAGCCCTCCTTGCCCAGGGCCTTGTCGCCCTTGAGCGCGAGCACGATGTCGCCCGCCTTGGGTTGGCCTGTGGCTATGCTGAGCGGCTTGCCCGTCAGTTGCTCATAGTCACTGGCCAGCGTCTGTGCCACGTCACGCAGTTTGCTGCTCTTGACGATGATGCGGCCTGAGAGGGGGGTGCAGCCCTCGCTGCCTGACCACTCTTTCAGCTCAGGCACCACAAAGGGCTTGGGGTTCACCTCGGCCCAGAGTGTTCCTGCACCCAGGAGGGCCGTCAGGACCAGTGTCATCACTCTCTTGCCATTGAAGGGATTGTTCATTTCTTGATGGGTTTTACTAAGTTGGGTAAATGTGTTGATAAGTTGTTTCTCTTGTTGACAAGTAACTTCTGCCAACCGTATGTCGCCTCTGCTCCTTGGCAGGGCGTTTCCTGGCAATGGTCACTCACAGGTCATCACCGTCCTCAGCACCTTGAGGTTATAGTCCTCGCCTGCCACCCACAGGATGTCACCAGGCTCCAGGGGTCGTTGCGGCTCCACCATGGTGAGCTCGCCGTCGGCCATCTCCCGCCCTATCACCATGCAGGAGTATCGGGTGCGGAAGTTGGTGTCGGCCAGCGTGTGGCCACACAGCTCGCTCCCTCCGGCCAGTGTGAGCCTGAGCAGTGACAGGGAGTTGTGGGGCATGTCACCCCCATCGGGGGCATACACCTCCCGCTGCAGCCGGCTCTGCAGCCGCCCTATCGACGCGTCGTCGGCAGCCACCTCGATGAGGTCACCGGGGTAGATGCGGTTGGCCGCGCTGGGGATGTTGATGCGCAGGTGGCCTCTGATGACCGCCACCACATTGATGTGCTCGGTGCTGCCCAGGCTCAGCTCGGCCAGTGTGCGGCCTCCCCAGCGTGTGCTGAGCGGCACCTCCACCCTGGCGATGTGCAGGTCTTGCCCCATCAGCTTTCGTCCGTAGCCTGTGCCGCTCACTTGCTCGCGGCTCTGCAGGTTCTGCATGAAGGTGCGCTCCAGCCTGATGCTGATCCACTTGACCCACCGGCTGCCCATGATGAGCAGCATCAGGGCCGCACTGGCCAGCACGTGCCACACCCACCAGTAGGGTGACAGGAAGTTGAGGATATAGTAGATGACAGCGCATCCCATGGTGAACCTCAGCGTGCCTACTATATAGAAGAAGAGGGCGTGCACCCTGCCCGCCTGGCGGATGAGCCTGGCGTTGTCAGAGTGGCTGCGGCGGCACACGATGGGGCGCAGGCACGGAGCCACGGCCACCAGGGTGGCCAGTCCGCACACGATGTTGCCTGGCCAGTGGGTGAGCAGGTGGCGGGCCAGGGGCAGCAGGGTGGCAAAGCTGAACAGGATGAATGCCACACACAGGGTGAGGTAGGCCCCCGTCTGCACAAGCACGGCGCGCAGGTAGCCCTTCCAGGCCGCGCCCACTCCACCCAGCGTGGGGATGGCCTCGCGCATGCTGCGTCCGCGCTCGCTGATGCGCTCGGTCATGCTCTGGGGCA
Organism: Opitutia bacterium UBA4654; assembly: GCA_963658045.1. Lineage (GTDB taxonomy): Bacteria > Bacteroidota > Bacteroidia > Bacteroidales > Bacteroidaceae > Physcousia. The sequence continues at coordinate 9,586 of CAVKOT010000069.1, read as the reverse complement.
GCAGCCTCTGCACCTGGCGGTAGGCAGGCTCGGCCATGCGTATGGCGTAGGGGGTGACAAAGGTGGTGAGGATGCTCACGGCCACCACCACGGGATACAGGAACGTGCTGGTCACGTGCAGCGTCTGGCCCAGCGAGGCGATGATGAAGGCAAACTCGCCTATCTGCACCAGTGAGAAGCCGCTCAGGATGGAGTCATGCAGCGAGTTGCCCGTGACCAGGAAACTCAGGCTGCCAAACACCATCTGTCCCACCACCACGGCCAGTGAGATGACCAGGATGGGCAGCCAGTAGTGGGCCAGCACCGAGGGGTCAACCAGCATGCCCACCGACACGAAGAAGAGGGCGCCGAACAGGTCCTTCAGCGGCGATATGGTGTGCTCGATGCGCTCGGCCTCGATGGTCTCGGACAGGATGCTGCCCATCATGAAGGCACCGAAGGCCGCGCTGTAGCCCACGCCTGCCGCGATGACCACCATCAGGAAGCACAGGCCCACGCACACGACCACGAGGGTCTCGGCATTGATGTACTTGCGCGCCTTGCGCAGGAAGATGGGCACCACCCACACGCCCACGATGAACCACAGGATGAGGAAGAAGCCCAGCTGGAGGATGCTGCCCAGGAGCTGCTCGCCATGCACTCCCTTGCTCACCGCCATGGCACTCAGGATGACCATGAGCAGGATGCCCATGATGTCCTCCAGGATGAGCACCGAGAGCACCGACGAGGCGAACTTCTTGCTGCGCAGTCCCAGGTCGTCAAAAGCCTTGTAGATGATGGTGGTGCTGCTCATGGCCAGCATGCCGCCCAGGAACAGCCTGTTCATGCTGCCCCACCCGAAGGCGTAGCCCACCGCGCTGCCCACACTCATCATGCAGGCCATCACCAGCAGGGACGAGGCGATGGGGCGCATGCCCATCTTGACAATCTTCTTGAACGAGAACTCCAGGCCCAGCGAGAACATCATGAAGATGACTCCTATCTGGCTCCAGTCCTCGATGCTCGTGAGGTCGGACACCGATGGGGTGTAGGGCATGTGCGGGCCGGCCAGGAAACCGGCCACGATGTAGCCCAGCACAAGTGGCTGGCGCAGTCGCTTGAAGACAATCGTGACGGCTCCCGCCACGATGAGTATGTAGGCCAGGTCTCTGACCAGGGTGGGCAGTTCTCCCATGTGCGTCGCTTGTTTCTTCTTGTTTTGTCAGGGGTCGGGCTGCCGATCACAGTCCCAGTCGGGCCGATATGTCCAGCATGCGCTGTATGGGCTTCACGGCCTCGCGTGCTGTGGCGGGGTCCACCTCCACCTGTGGCCACTCATATTTCAGGCAGTTGTAGAGTTTCTCCATCGTGATGAGCTTCATGTAGTTGCACTCATTGCAGGCACAGGTGCTGTCGTTGGGTGGGGCGGGGATGAAGGTCTTCTGGGGGCATGCCTCCTGCATCTTGTGCAGGATGCCGCTCTCCGTGGCCACGATGAACTCGGTGGCTGGGTCGGTGATGCTGAATTTCAGCAGGGCGGCAGTAGAGCCCACCTTGTCGGCCACCTTCACCACAGGGCCCTTGCACTCGGGATGTGCCAGTATCTTGGCACCAGGGTGCTCCCGTTTCAGTTGCAGTATCTTCTCCAGCGAGAACTTCTCGTGCACGTGGCAGGCACCGTTCCACAGGAGCATGTCCCGGCCCGTGATGCTGTTGATGTAGCCTCCCAGGTTCTGGTCGGGGCCAAAGATGATTTTCTCATCCTTGGGGAACGACTCCACTATCTGCCTGGCGTTGCTGCTCGTGACCACCACGTCGGTCAGGGCCTTGGTGGCAGCGGTGGTGTTGACATAACTTATCACCGTGTAGCCGGGATGCTCCTTGACGAACTTCCCGAAGGCGTCGGCCGGGCAACTCTCGGCCAGCGAGCACTTCGCATTCTGGTCGGGCACGAGCACCACCTTGTCGGGGCACAGGATCTTGTTGGTCTCGCCCATGAAGTGTACTCCGCACATCACGATGATGTCCGCGTCCGTCTGGGCGGCCTTCTGTGCCAGTGCCAGGCTGTCGCCCACAAAGTCGGCGATGTCCTGTATGTCCCCCTGGGTGTAGTAGTGTGCCATGATCACGGCGTTCTTCTCCTTGCACATGCGGCGTATCTCAGCCTTGAGGTCCGTACCTGCGGGTATGGGCTCGTCAGCGTAGCCCTTCTCCAGCCATTTCTCCTTGTTCATATCGTTATGTTCTGTTTGTTCCTTGTTGCGGGAGGGAGTCCTGGGGCGGCTGTGGCTGTGCGGTGCGTGTGTGCGGGTCACGGGCCGTCCCTGCCGTTTCCCGCTGTTTTCAGAGTTATCCACACGCCTTGTCCTGTTATCCACATCCAGCCTCCCTGTTATCCACAGTGCCAGATGGGGTTATCCACAGTCTGCTTCCATGTTATCTACAGTGTGGTCCCACGTATTCCTCTCTAATTTCTAACCATTTAGTAAGTGTGGAACGTGAGTTTATCAACATTCCACGCCTCATTGTGCAAAATTAGTAACTTTTGCCCGAACAGGCTTTTCCTTATGGCTAAAAAAGCAGCAAACATTCTCTTTCCTCCTGCGTTTCTTCTTTCCTGCAGCCCGAACCGTTTTATATTTCCAATCACGGAACAATGGTTTCGTGGTTTGGAATATATATTCCGTGCTTGGAAACGTTCGTTCCGTGGTTGGAAATAAAGGTGTACGTTAATTGTTTGGTGCAAGCATTTCAGCATGTGTCGTCCTGTCAGTGGACTTGCTGGCAGATGCAAGCAACAATCTGGCATCGAGGACAATATTGGGCTCTTCCACCTTATTTATACCCCCCCCCCATGGCTTGTGCAATTCAACTTTTACCACTAACTTCGTGGCTGGTAACTACCCCTAATGCACACTTTATGAACAATGCTATTATGAAGACACTCTGGTTTATGTTGGGCTTGCTGCTCCTTCCGTTCTGCCAGGCTCAGGCAGAATGCCCAAGCAGGAAAGAAACTTTTGTGGAGGGAGCCTTTAGATATGTCATCTTTGATGACACCGCCGATGTGCGCATCTCGGATGTGGCAGACACCATCCCCCTGCCAGTCACTCCCGACAGCACGCTGGTGATACCTGCCAGCGTGATGCACAATGGTAAATGCTGGCATGTTACGGGCATACGCCGATATACATTCACTTGCCGTCCCGAAGTCAAGCACCTGGTTATCAGTGAGGGAGTGGAGATGCTGGAAGAGCGCACTTTCGGAGCCTGCTACAATTTGGAGAGCGTGAGCATTCCCTCTACAATGGAGATTATCGACGAGAATGCCTTTTATGACTGTCCACGGCTGAGAAGTATGTCAGTGGCAGACGGAAATGAGTATTTTGATTCGAGAGATGGCTGTAATGCTGTAATCAACAAGGCGGGAAACTACCTGCAGTTGGGATGCAGTGGCACAAATATACCGCACAGCATTGACAGCATAGGGGATAATGCTTTCAGTGGATGCACTGGTATGGAAAGTGTCATCATTCCAGAAGGGATAAAAACAATATGCCATGAAGCGTTCTCAAGTTGCATACGACTCAAGGAGGTATCCTTTCCCAAGTCCTTGAGGAAACTGCAAGCGGGAAGTTTCAGTACCTGTATAAGTCTGGACTCGGTGTTTATTCCCCGTGGAGTAAGGAAAATCGGGAACAACCCCTTTGCTTCTTGTCCACGGTTGAGAAGAATAGTGGTGGATGGGAAGAACAAGTGGTATGACTCCCGCAATGACTGCAATGCAATCATCCACACGGCTTCCAACAAGATGCAGTCGGCCTGTGCCAGCTCATCAATTCCCGAAAGTGTAGATAGCATAGGGCATGAGGCTTTTGCTGGAACTACACTTGCCAGCATACATATCCCAAAGAATGTCATAAGGATAAATAGCGAAGCATTTGCCAACTGCATATACTGCTCGTCTATCACAGTAGATGAGGGCAATCCCGTGTATGACTCCCGCAATGGCTGCAACGCTGTCATAGAGAAAAGTACCAACACCCTGGTGCTGGGATGTGGCAGGACGGTAGTGCCCTGTGATGTGAAGGTAATAGGGTGTGGCGCATTCAGTGGCATGACCTTGCCCAGTGTCTTCCATATCCCAGAGGGAGTGGAGAGGGTGGAGGGTCTGGCCTTTTTCTCATGCGTGAACTTGCAGAAGGTGATATTGCCACACTCGTTGCGAAACATCGAGTGCAATGCGTTCTGTTTCTGTAAAAATCTGACAACGGTAAGGATACTGTCTCAAGAAACGAAGACGGAGGGTCTCTCGTTCAGCGATTGTGAAAACCTGAAGTATGTGGAGTTGCCTCCTGACTTGTCAGAAATCTCCTGTTACACTTTCTATGAGTGTCCCTATGAGGAGACGTGGATGAGCATCCGCAAGCAGAGAGGGCTTAACTATTATAGGATTCCGCTTAGGTACAGAGACTTCTGAAAGGCGTGGAGTAATGTGACAATAACGGCAATGGAGGTGTAAGGGCGCATCGTGGATTATTATAGATTATAGGATGCAGGGGGTGAGCTCAGTCCTTGACGCGGATGAGGGTGAGTCCGTCACGCAGGGGCAGGATGACCTTCTCCACCCGCTGGTCAGAGGCTACGAGGTCGTTGAAGGCCTGTATGTTCTGTGTCTGCAGGTCACTCGGGCGCGGATGCTCCTCCAGCACATGGCCATACCACAGCGTGTTGTCGGCCAGGATAAAGCCGCCAGGGCGCATGAGCGGCAGTATCATATTATAGTAATCCACATACTGGCGCTTGTCGGCATCCATGAAGACCATGTCCCACTGGCCTGGCAGGGTGGGCACGATGTCGAGCGCGTTGCCGATGTGCAGGTGCAACTGGCTGGCATGAGGACTCCGGGCAAACCAGGAACGTATGAAGTCCTCCATCTCGTCAAATATCTCTATGGTGTGCAGTTCGGCCCCGGGCAGTAACCCCTCGGCCATGCACAGGGCACTATAACCGCTGAAGGTACCCAGTTCGAGCACCCTCAGCGGCTTTATCATCTGCACCAGCATCTTCAGCAGGCGGCCTTGCAGGTGCCCGCTGGCCATTTGCCCATAGGCAAGGCGCAGTTGGGTATCGCGCCACAAGGCATGCAGGAGTTCGCCCTCAGCATCTATGTGGCGCAGGATATACTCGTCCAGTTCCACCCGGAAGTGTAGTTATTTGTCCTTCTGGCTGGCCTTGTCAATGAGAGCCTCAATGGCCAGGCGGTAACTGTCAAGTCCAAATCCACAGATGACACCCAGGCATCCCGGGCTGATGATGCTCTTGCGGCGGAACTCCTCGCGCTGGTGCACATTGCTGATGTGTACCTCCACGGTGGGAGTGGTCACACTCTTGATGGCATCCAGGATGGCCACACTGGTGTGGGTGTAGGCACCGGCATTGAGCACGATGCCGTCACGGTCAAATCCCACCTCCTGTATCTTGTCGATAATCTCGCCCTCCAGGTTGCTCTGATAGTAGTCTATGCGGACGTTGGGGAAACGGCTGCGCAACTCCTTCAGATAGTCTTCCCAGGCGCGCTTGCCATAGATTTCAGGCTCTCTGATGCCCAGCAGGTTCAGATTGGGGCCGTTGATAATTTGAATTCTCATAATTTCAGCATATATTTGTCAAGGCAAAGTTAACGAAAATAAACGAGTGAGTGAAGAATGTGGCTGTTTTTTATAGTATAGGATGACACAGACAGGTAAAAGAGGCAATGTCAAGGGAGTGGTGGATGACTCCATCCTGCGCAGATACATACAGTACCTGCGCCTGGAACGCTCCTATTCCAAGAACACGCTGGACGCTTACAGGAGAGACCTGCAGAAGTTGCTCGTCTATTATGCCGACAATGGGATAGACTTCCGCAGCGTGACCCTGGAGCAACTGGACCAGTTTGCGGGAGAGTTGCGTGAGGGAGGCATACAGGCACGCAGTGTGGCTCGCATCCTGAGCGGAGTGCGCTCGTTCTATCGCTTTCTCACCCTGGAGAGGGAAGTGAAGTCTGACCCCACGGAACTGCTGGAAAGTCCGCGCATCGGCAAACACCTGCCCGAGGTGCTCAGCGTGGAGGAGATAGACCGTATCATCAGCGTGATAGACCTGAGCAAGCCAGAGGGAGTCAGGGACAGGGCCATCATCGAGGTGCTGTATGGCTGTGGACTGCGCATCAGCGAACTTTGTAACTTGAAGATAAGCCAGCTTTACCTGGAGGATGAATATATAAGGGTAAAGGGAAAGGGCGGCAAGGAAAGGCTCGTGCCCATCGAGGGAGTGGCCGTGGAGAGGCTGCGTGAATGGCTGGTGACCAGGATGGGGCACAAGGTGAGGCCCACAGAGGAGGACTATGTGTTTGTGTCACTCACCAGGGGGTGCAGGCTGAGCAGGATAAGCCTCTTCATGTATATCAAGGCCTATGCCGAGAAGGCGGGCATAACGAAGAACATCAGCCCCCACACCTTCCGCCACAGTTTTGCCACCCACCTGCTGGAGGGAGGGGCCAACCTGCGTGCCATACAGATGATGCTGGGGCACGAGGACATCTCCACCACAGAAATCTATATGCATATAGACAAGTCCCATCTGAGACAGGAAATACTGGAGCATCATCCACGAAATATCCTTTATGAGGAGCGTAATTCGTCCGTAAAGGAGAAAGAATAGTACTAAACGAACAATTTTTGTGCGCTATGAATATGCACCTCGTAAAATTGTCATAACTTCGCATCTGAATTGAGCATTAGAGAGAAAGCAATAGAATTTATAAAAAAGTCATGCAAAAAAAACAAGTTCTTCTGATGGCATCAGCCTCGATGTTGATGCTGTCTTCTTGCAGCAAGCTCGGTAAGCTGGGCGCTGACAACTTTAACGTAACTCCTACTCCCCTGGAGGCTGTAGGAGGCCAGGTGCCTGCCACCATCAATGGCACGTTCCCCACCAAGTACATGAAGAAGAAGGCTCAGGTGACCGTGACACCCGTGCTGAAGTACGAGGGCGGCGAGGCCGTGGGTCAGAGCACCACTTTCCAGGGCGAGAAGGTAGAGGGCAATGGCACCACCATCCAGTACAAGGTGGGCGGCACCTACACCATGAAGGCCAACTTTGCCTATGTTGACCCCATGATCAAGAGTGACCTCTATGCCCGCTTCGATGCCAAGAAGGGCAAGAAGACCGTGAAGATTCCCGAGGTGAAGATTGGCTATGGCGTGATAGCCACCAGCCAGTTGCTCAGCCGCTGCGACATCACAGCCGCCACAGCACCCGACGCTTACCAGCGCGTCATCGCCCAGAAGCAGGAGGCCAACATCAAGTTCCTCATCAACCAGGCCACCCTGCGTGCAAGTGAGTTGAAGAGCGTGAGCGTGAAGGACCTGGGCAAGATCCTGAAGGAAATCAACGACAACAACGAGACACGTGCACTGACCAACATCGAGGTGAGCGCATACGCCAGCCCCGATGGTAAGTACAGCTTCAACGAGAAACTGGCCGAGAAGCGTCAGAACGTGAGCAGCGGCTACCTGAAGAAGGAGTTGAAGAAGATCAAGATGGATGCCGACATCGACACCAAGTTCACTGCCGAGGACTGGGATGGCTTCCGTGACCTGGTTTCAAAGAGCAACCTGCAGGACAAGGATGTTATCCTGCGTGTCCTCTCCATGTACCAGGATCCCGAGGAGCGCGAGCACCAGATCAGCAACATGAGCGAGGTATATACCGACATCAAGCAGAGCATCCTGCCTGAGCTGCGCCGCGCACGCCTGATTGTGAACTATGAGATTATCGGCCGCAGCGATGCCCAGATTCTGGAGCAGTTTGCCGCCGACCCCAGCAAGTTGAGCGTGGAGGAGATGGTATATGGCGCCAACAAGCTGGTCAAGGACGATGCCACACGCCAGAAGTGGAACGAGGCTATCGCCAAGCAGTACCCCAGCGACTACCGTGCTCTGAACAACATGGCACAGCAGGCCATCAGCAAGGGTGACGTGGCAGCCGCACAGAACTATCTGAAGCAGGCCCAGAAGGTGAACAAGAACGCAAGCGAGGTGAACACCAACCTGGCTCTGATGGCTCTGAAGAGCGGTGATGTGGCCAAGGCTGAGACTTACCTGGCTCAGGGCAGTGGCTCAAACACCTTCAAGGAGGTGATGGGCAACCTCAACATTGCCAAGGGCAACTACACACAGGCTGCCTCTGACCTGGCTGGCGTGAACACCAACAGCGCAGCACTGGCACAGATTCTGGCCAAGGACTACACAAGTGCCAAGACCACTCTGAGCAAGATCAAGAACGCTGACGCTACCACCAGCTACCTGCAGGCTGTGCTCGCAGCACGCACTGGTGACGCAAGCACCCTGGCCACCAGCCTCAAGAATGCCATCCAGCAGGACGGCACACTGGCCAGCCGTGCTGCCAACGACCTGGAGTTTGCCAAGTATGCAAGCACCATCAAGAATATTGTGAAGTAAATTGAAGCAACTATTCTATATAGTATCACTACTCACCCTGCTCTGTTGCAGCGGCCATCCCGGACAAGTGAAAATCCGTGGACGGTTTGCTCACCTGGAGCAGGGTGAGTTCTTTATATATAGTTCACAGGGCGGAACAACCACCCTGGACACCCTGCACATCGAGGACGGCGAGTTCACTTACACGGCCGACCTGGATGCGCCTGCCATCATGCAGGTGCTCTATCCCAACTATTCCCAACTGGCCATTTTTGCCTCCCCTGGCGATGACATTGAACTGAAAGGTGACGCGCAACACCTTAACGCTGTGGAGGCTACAGGCTCGGAGGACAATGACATCTATACCAAGTTCAGAAAGGAAGCCGACGGCAAGTCCACCAAGGAACAGCTTGCCCTGGCACGCCAGTATGCCCTGGCGCATCCCACACTGGCTGTCAGCCAGTATCTCCTTGCGCAATACTATCTTCTGTCAGACAATTCATCGGGCCAGGAGGCCCGCGAGATATATGACAGCCTGTGCCGTGCCTGTCCTGAGGATGCGGCCTTGCGCAGGCTGTCCAGTGCCGTGCAGGCACATGGAAAACTGAGGGCGGGAGCGTCGTTGCCCGACTTCACCCTGCACACAAGACCCAGCCAGATGCCCGACGGACCTAAGTCCGGGGTCATCCGCCGCAGCGACTACAAGGGCAAATACTTGCTTGTCGTCTTTTGGGCAGGTTGGAAGAGCGGTTCGCAGAGCGCGCTGTACAGGTCCAGGAAACTGCGACGCGAGATGCAGGGAAAAGGCCGCACGCTGAACATCATCAGTTACTCACTGGACACAGACGCGTCCTACCTGCGCGACCTGGAGAAGCGGGATAGTGTGAACTTCCCCTCATATTGTGACTACAAGGCCTTCTCAAGCGACCTTGCTGTCAAGTGGAACATACGTCAGTTACCTTATTTCATATTGGTGGACACCAGCCAGCACATCATGGCCTCAGGCTCTGACTGGCAACGGGATATAGAACCTAAAGCCAAGAGCCTATGCTTGTAAAGGTGTTCGGAGCCAGCATGCAGGGAATGCAGGCCACTGCTGTCACCATCGAGGTCAATGCCAC
>CAVKOT010000068.1:0-13283 GCA_963658045.1 Opitutia bacterium UBA4654 | reverse complement strand
CGTCTGCAGGGCGTGAAGATTAACAACAAGCACTTCGAGGTTATTGTGCGTCAGATGATGCGCAAGGTACAGATTAACGAGCCTGGAGACACCAACTTCCTTGAACTCCAGATGGTTGATAAACTCGACTTTGCCGAGGAGAATGACCGTATTTGGGGCAAGAAGGTCGTTACTGACCCGGGAGACTCCGAGACCTTGCAGAAGGGCCAGATTGTCACAACCCGCCGCCTGCGTGACGAGAACTCGCTCCTCAAGCGCCGTGACCTTCGCACCGTGGAAGTGCGTGATGCACAGCCAGCAACCTCCACACAGATACTTCAGGGTATCACCCGTGCAGCCTTGCAGACAAGCAGCTTCATGTCGGCAGCCTCCTTCCAGGAGACCACCAAGGTGCTCAACGAGGCTGCTATCAACGGCAAGTCTGATTATCTGGAGGGCATGAAGGAGAATGTGATATGTGGTCACCTCATTCCCGCAGGTACGGGCCTGCGTGAGTTTGACAAGATCATTGTCACCAGTCGTGAGGATTACGAGCGTTCACTCTCCAACCGAAAGACCCTGCTGGAGTATGCTGACGAACTGACTCCCCAGGCATAACCCTTGGAATAAGCAGTAGCCAACGATAGATGAGTCCCCACTTTGCTGAAAAGCAGAGTGGGGACTCGTTGTTTCCTTACCTTTCCTTACCTGTCAAGCACACTACATCCACATTCTATATGGGTACATGAATGTGTGGCAGTATATATTCCCACCGTCCAACCCAAGGCTGGACGGTGGGAGAAGTTAACTTACTTTGCAAGGCAATATACTTGCATCCACCGTCCAGCCTTGGGTTGGACGGTGGATGTGTACTTTTGTATGGGCTGTTATTGCTTCCTTATGCACAGCGCACACATACTTTTAATTCACAGGCAAGCATTGTCACCAGCCAGTCATTATAAATCCAGCGGATTCGATTAGCGTCAAGTACGCCACAATACTCATCTGGCACGGCAGTGGCAAGTCCTGCAGGAGTGGCTACACATCAGAGCCATCCTCCTCGTTTTATTCTTGGCAATTCATCACACCCTTCAGGTTTCTTTCCAGTTGCTCGACCGAACTGGCTCCTACCAGCACAGAGGTCACCCCCTCTTGTTCCAGGATCCAGGACAGAGCGTACTCCGAGAGTGGCTGCATGCGGGTGGCAGCCTCCTGTGCATATTGGTGAATGCGCGCATGCACCTCAGGAGTAACCATCTCCTGGCGCAGGAACTTGCCCTTTGCCATACGGCTGTCTGAGGGTATGCCATGCAGATAGCGGTCAGTCAGCAGCCCCTGTGCAAGCGGGGAGAAGGAGATGAAGCCTATGCCATGGCTGTGGCAGAAGTCCAGGATGCCCTCCTCCTGTGGTGCACGGTCCAGCAAGTTCAGCCGGCCCTGGTAGATGAGCATGGGCACATCATGCTCCCGCAGGTACCTCTCTGCAACCTGGAGTGCGGGCAGGGGCCAGCGGCTGATACCTACATAGAGAGCCTTGCCCATGCGCACGATGTCCACCAGTGCCTGCAGAGTCTCCTCCAGTGGAGTGTTGGGGTCATACCTGTGGCTGTAGAAGAGGTCCACATAGTCCAGGCGCATGCGCCTCAGACTCTGGTCCAGACTTGCCATGAGGTACTTGCGTGAGCCCCAGTTTCCGTAAGGCCCCTCCCACATGTCATATCCCGCCTTGGTAGAGATGAATAGTTCGTCCCGATAGGGTCGGAAATCCTCATCCATCAGTTTACCCACAGTCTCCTCCGCGCTGCCATAGGGAGGCCCATAGTTATTGGCCAGGTCAAAGTGTGTGACACCATGGTCGAAGGCATAGTGTGTGATGTCCCGACTCCGCTCGTAAGGGTCATCCCCACCGAAGTTGTGCCAAAATCCCAGGCTCACCTTAGGCAGAAGCACACCGCTCCTGCCGCAGCGGCGGTAGAAAGTCTCTTGGTTGGCATATCGCGTGGCAGATGCCGTATAGGTCATTGCGCTATTCATATACAACGGACTTATGTTCTTCTGAACAAAATTACTTCTTATTTTTTGGATTTAGTACTTCTGACAGGATACTTTTCTTGTTCAGAATCTTTTTTTGAGTGGTAAAACCTTCCCTCTCCCGCTTGTCCTCTTTGTTGGCAATGTTGGTATATTCGTGGGATGAAGGTGGGTCAATTCGGCTGTACTTTGTAACTTTGCAGTCGCTAAGGAAATCTACGGAGGAAATTGTGAGATATAGACTCTTCATGCTGACTCTTCTCTGGCTGGCACTCACTGGCAGGGCTGTGGCACAGATGGTGCAGGGCCGGGTGACGGATGAGACAACGGGCGAGACGCTCCCTATGGCGCATGTCTATTATTCCGACAGGCGCGAGGAGGCCGTGGAGACTGACCTGGAGGGACACTACAAGATTCCTTTCAGGCGAGGAACACTCGTGTTCTCCATGATTGGCTATGACACCCGCGTCGTGGAGGTGAAGCGTGCGCAGAGGCTGGATGTGCGCCTGCATGAGAAGTACTCTGACATGCAGGAGGTGAAGGTGGAGGCCAAGCGCAAGCGGTACAGGCGCAAGGACAATCCCGCCGTGGAGATGATGCGCAAGGTGATAGCGGCCAAGGACAGCACCGACCTTCGCTCGCGTGACTTCCTTTCCTATAATAAATATGAGAAGATGACGCTCTCACTCGATGAGGTGACGGACAAAATCCTGCAGGATGACCATTTCCGGCGACTTCCTTACCTGAAGGAGCATGTAGATACTTGCCCCGAGACAGGCAAACTCATCCTTCCGCTCACCGTCGATGAGAAGGCGAGCCGTGTCATCTACCGCAGGACTCCACGCCAGGAGAAGACCATCGTGGAGGGGCAGAGGAGCGATGGCATCAGCAAGTTGATTACCAGCGGAAACATCCTCACGGGCATGATGACAGACTGCTTTACGGATGTTGATCTTTACCAGGACCAGGTGCGCCTGCTGCAATATCCCTTCACCTCGCCCATCAGCACTGCGTCTGCCCTCTCTTTCTACCGCTACTTTATTGTTGACACGCTCATGGTGGAGCGTGACAAGTGCTATCGCATCGACTTCACACCCAATAATCCCCAGGACTTTGGCTTCTCGGGCTCACTCTACATCCTGGCCGACTCGACATGGCGGGTGCGCCGTGCGGAGATAGGTATCCCCAGCCGGTCGGATGTGAATTTCGTGAGGGAGATGCGGGTCATGCAGGATTTCCAGGCACTGCCCTCTGGTGAACAGGTGGTCAGCGGCAGCCGCATGCTCGTGCGCATGGCTCTCACTTCCTGGATTCAGAAACTGCAGGTCGAGCGTGTGGTACACTGTAGTGGTTGGGATTTCTCACCCATCGGAGACAGGGAGTTCGCCTTTGGAGGCGACACGCGCCAGGAACCTTCGGCGCAGTTGCGTGACAGTGTCTTCTGGCAAAAGGCACGCCCCGAACCGCTCACGCGCACCGAGGGGGACATGGGTGTCCTGCTCAGGCAGTTCTATGCTACCCGTGGTTTCAAGCCCTTGCTCTGGGTGGGCAAGGCATTCATCGAGAATTATGTGGAGACGAGTGTGAGGCCTGAGCATCCGAGCAAGGTCGATATCGGGCCTGTGAACTCGATGGTGGGAACCAATTCTGTTGAGGGATTTCATCTGAGGGTCAGTGCCCAGACCACGGCCAACCTCAATCCTCACTGGTTCCTGCGGGGAAATGTGAAGTATGGGTTTGGGGATGAGCGATGGAAAGGGATGGGTGAGGTCACCTATTCCCTTAACCGCAAGGCCTACTCCTCACATGAGTATCCGGTGCGAAACCTCTCCCTCAGTTACGAGAATGATGTGGCATCGCCCAGTGACAAGTTTCTCGATACCGACAGGGACAATGTCTTTGTCGCCCTCAAGTGGGCTCCGGTACGTCACATGAACTATTTCGAGCGTTACCAGGCACACCTGGACTGGGAGTGGGAGAGTGGCTTGAGGCTGCAGGCTCGTCTCAGAAGGGAGTGGAATGAGGGGGCTGGCCACCTCTTCTATCAGCCGATGAATGGACTGGGAGTCAATGCCTATGGGGTGTCAGTCCCCACACCATCGGCTGGGCTGAACATCAGGCGTGTCACCTTCACCGAACTGACGGCGGGGCTCACCTTCCAGCCTGGAGCCACCTATGTCAACACCAAGCAGCGTCGCCTGCCCACCAACCTGGACTCACCTGTGCTCGGGCTTACCCACACGGTGGGCATCAAGGGTTTCCTGGGTGGACAGTATAACTACAACTTCACGGAGACTTCCCTGTACAAACGCTTCTGGCTGCGCTCGTGGGGCAAGGTGGATGCCAAGGTGAAGGGTGGGGTGCAGTGGAACAGGGTTCCCTTCCCCTTCCTCATCATGCCTGCGGCCAACATGAGTTACATCATGGGCGAGAACACCTTCTGCCTCGTGCGCAACATGGAGTTTCCCACTGACCGCTATGCCTCGATGATGCTCTCCTGGGACTTGAACGGAAAGATTTTCAACCGCATACCGCTCCTCCGCCGTCTGAAGTGGCGTGAGTACTTGGCAGTGAATGCCCTGTGGGGCATGCTTTCCGACAAGAACAATCCCCTCCTGGAACGTAATGCCAGCGACAGCCGCCTCTTCTATTTCCCGGGGAGTTATGTGGATGGGAATTATGAGTATGCCTCTCGTGTCATCAGTCCACGCAAACCGTATGTCGAGGCCATCGTGGGGGTGCATAACATATTCAAGTTTTTCCATGTGGAATATGTGCAGCGTCTCGACTATCTCTACCCAGGCGCCAAGCGTTGGGGCATCCGCGGGTGTTTCCGTGCCACATTCTGAACCGGCACTTTTCCTTTCGTTCCGCAAGATAAGGGACTGAAAGGGGCAAATGAGCCGATGAGGTAAGGCTACATGCAGTCCTTCCCCCCTTGGGGGGATGTGAGGGTGGCCCCCTTCAGTGCCTGGTAAATAAGAATGTCCTGGGGAACTGTAAGTTTGAAGTTGAGTGCGTCGCCCTCTGCCATGTGGAGGGGGACAAATCCCAACTCGTTGGCCAGGGTGAAGAGGGACTGTGAGTGTGTGACCCCCAGTCTGTCAGCCTGGTCCATCATCTCCCTCAGTGTGTGCAGGGGGAATGTGTGCGGAGTCTGCGCACGCAGCAGGCCCTCGCGTGGCAGGAAGCCCGTGGAGGTCTTGCCGTCCCGGCTCACCAGGAATGCCTCATGGCTGGCCAGCGCGGTGATGGCATTGCCGTGCATGAGGCAGGTGGATATGTTGCGGCTGATGATGTCCTGTGTGATGAGCGGACGCACCGCATCATGCACCAGCACCACCGCATCGGGGTCATCCACCAGGATTGCCAGCCTCCTGATGCCATTGCGCAGCGAGTGAAACCCAGTGTCACCGCCCTCTATGGTGTCGCGGAACTTGTCTATGCCTCCTGCCTCAGCCTCCCGTCTCACACACGCAGCCCACTCGTCGGCACACACCACATAGATGTCCTGCACGAGCGGGTGACGCTGGAAGGCACGCATCGTGTGCAGCAGCACCGATTCCCCGTCCACCTGCATGAACTGCTTGGGACAGTCCTGGCCCATCCGGCTTCCGCTGCCTCCTGCCAGCAGCAGGGCTATGTTGTGGTGCTGGCTCATCTTGCGTTAAGTTCTTGGTAAATGTGCTGGCACAGTGCCTCATGCCTGGCGCGCATGCGGTATCGTATGATCTCGAGCACGGTACACTCAAAGAGTGGCCATATCCAGGGCATCCCCACAAGCAGCGAGAGGAACAGCACACCCACACGGGTGTCAAAGGTGAGTATGTTGGTCATGGGCATCAGGGGCAGGCTCTCGCGGCGGAACTCCTGCCGCACCTCGGCCGTGAGCAACTGGGGCCTCTCCAGCAGCAGGTGGTGCAGACGCTGGAAATGCGGAGTCTGCCCTTCCTGCGCGCGTGTATATTTAATGTAGAAGAAGAGGTACAACTTGTGAAACCACTCGCGTGACCGCCATCGCATCCCCCGCATCTCCCGCTCTTCCTCGCTGCTTGTGTCCAGTTCGCTTCCCTTGTCTCCCAGCAGAATCCACAGGTGTATGTTGCGGTAATAGTCAGCCAGCGCGCACTGGCGGCTGTGGCAATGCAGTCCCGCCCACGCGCAGAGCAGCCATACCCAGCCATCATGCTGCAGCCACGGGAGGATGCCGCTCCATGGATGGGAGAGGCGTAGCGCGATGGCCAGGTAAATGCAGAAGAACCACACGTCGCCTGCAAATCCATCCAGTATGCGCCCTATCAGCGTCTTCTTCCCTGTCATCCGTGCCAGCTGTCCGTCGGCGCAGTCATACCAGTTGGCCCACACCAGCAGCAGCATCCCGATGAGGTTCATCGTCAGACTGTGGAAGAAAAAGAAGTAGCCCGATGCCGCCCCTATCACGATGCTCATCAGCGTCACGGCGATGGGATGCACGCCCAGGGCACGGAAGAGCCGTGCCCACAGGTAGCCCGGGGTGCGTGTCACATAGAGTTCAAACGCCCCCTCGGTATCTGTTGACTTCATGGTGGCCAGCACCTTGTCCCGCAGTCTCCTCTCCTGTCTCTGTCCTGATGAGTCCATGCTTTTGTATTCTATTACAAAAGTATAACATTCCACCGACAGAGTCAAGCCGTTTCCCCTTTCTTTTCCCCCGGCATGGGTTCCCGTCCCCTCTTTGCTGCCCTTTTTGTGCGCAATGTGACATGTCCGTCATATTATTGCTTCTCCCTGGACCATGGTGGGGATTGGGATTGTGACTCTGCCTCCTCCTGGCTCTATCTGTTCACCATGCGTCCCAGCCTCAGTGTCCAGTAGAGCAGCGCGAGCAGGGCGAGTGCGCCTCCTGCCAGTCCGATGTGGGCAATGGTGTCATGTGTGCAGATGGCCCCTCCGAAGTAGGCCCCGCAGCCGATGCCCAGGTTGAAGATGCCCGAGAAGATGGACATGGCCACTGCCGTGCTCTCCTGGCTGGTCACCTGTATGATGACCGACTGCATGGCCACGTTGTAGGCTGTGGCCGCCATGCCCATCAGGGCAAATGTGCCTATGCTGGTCAGTGTGCCTGCGGCCATGGGCTGGATGCACAGGAGTGTCAGGGCCAGCACGCCCACCATCGTGGAGACGAACAGCCTGGGCCCCCTGTCATAGCAGTGGGCATAGATGAGGCTCCCCACAAATCCTGCACCGCCCATGATCATCAGCGTGGCGGTGACCAGGCTGTCGGGCATCAGGGCTACCTGCTTGAGGAAAGGCTCGACGTAACTGTAGCACACATAGTAGGCCGTGGCCACAAGCAGGGTGAAGAGGTAGAGCCCCTGCAGCATGCGCTGGCCGAGCAGGGCTGGCAACTTGCGGGGCGAGAAGCCTCCACGGTTGGGCACGGGAGGCAGGAAGCACGTGGCATAGGCCAGCGTGGCAAAGGCAAAGATGCCTATGCTCAGGAAGGTCATGCGCCAGCCCACGTGCAGACCTATCATGCGCCCAACGGGCATGCCCAGCACCATGGCCACCGACGAGCCTGTGACCACCATGCTCAGTGCCAGTGCCTTGTGCTTCTCTGGCACGATGCGCACGGCTATGGGGGACACCACTGACCAGAATATGGAGTGGGTGCAGGCCACCCCTATGCGTGAGGCCATCAGCATGGGATAGCTGGTAGAGAGGTATGACATCACCTGGCATGCGCCAAACAGGCCTATCAGCCACAGCATCAGCCGTCGCATCTCCATGCGTGACACCAGTATCATCAGTGGCAGCGAGAGCAGCATCACCACCCAGGCATACACCGAGATGAGCATGCCCACACTGGCCTCGGTGAGGTGGAAGTCCTCCTTGATGTCGGTAAGCAGTCCGATGGGGACAAACTCTGAGGTGTTGAAGATAAAGGTGGCAAAGGTTAGACCCACCAGCGCGAGCCAGTGGCGTGGGGTCATGTGTTCTTCCATTTCTGACATCTTGTGGTTTTCCTGTCCATTGTGGGACAGTGTGGACGGACTACTTCATTCTCTCTTGGCTGTGTCTGCCTGCCAGGGGCAAGTCCGCATCGCCCTAAGCGGCTGCAAAATTACGAAGAAAATAGTTTCAAGGTTTTCTCATGGGCGCAATAAACTTCAATCGATTGCTAAAGAAGGCTAACGCTGAACTGGTTGGAAAATGCAGACTTCTTGTTTTTTTGTTTCTAATAAATGCGAAACAATATAGAACACAGATTGATATGTGTGTTACTTCTGTCTTCGCTTCAATGCTTTTGAATATCAGATCGCTGACTTTCTTGAATACGAAAGCGAAAAGTGTAGTTCTTGCTTTAGCGAGGGTTGTTCTCTAATTGCATGCATTGTTCGCCTGTAATTGTATAGTTTCGATTCTGTGTGCCAGTGCGTGTTGTGCTTATGGAAAAACGCCACTTATGTGACATGAGTCTAATTCAATTTATGCTGATTTCTTATAGTGAACCATTATGGACTTGATGTTTTCTGAGATGTTTCTTATTTTTGCTTCCAAAATGTAATTCAGAGAATTTAAAAACTATTAGTAACTAAATGTTTTTGAGTATGAAACGATTATTATCTCTATTATCCTTATGGCTGGTAAGCTTGGGCATAGCCTGGGCAGCCAAGGTAGATTTCAAGGTGACAGGTGTGCAATCGGGCGATAAGGCAGTGGTGTCTATCGGCTCGGACGCTTATCTTGCCACGATGGAGGTGTCGGCAGATGGAAGTTATTCATTTGACGAGGTGCCTACAGGAAAAATGTTCTTGAAGATAGAGGCTTCGGGATACAACCTGCCGAAGGCATTGACCATCATCGTGAAAGAGGATGGGAGTATAGAACCTATGGTGCCTCAGACCTTGGCTATTACCAAGATGGCTGATGACCCTAACACTTGGACCCACTCTTGGCAAGAGGATGGTAGCCTTTCGGGTTATACGACCACGGCGAATATCAACAAGCGACCAGAGTTGGAGTTCTTGGGCAAGAAGATTGTGCCAGCAGATGTGCCAAGTATGGCTATGCTTTATCAAAACTATCACATCATCCTTTCAGATGAGGGGAAGAAGTGGACACAGGAGTATGCCTATCGTCTGTATGAGACCTTGAAGACGATACCTTATGGTATAGGTGATGGATATTCCAAGTTTATCTTGACCGAAGACAAGATTGATGACGACATCAAGATCGAGACTTCTGGCAATTCTCGCACAGTGACCATTGGCGAGGATGCTTTCTATTATGCCAATCCTTTCTTAGTAAACCTCGACGGTGTGCGTGGTCGCTTCTTCTCCAAGCGATTGCATCATGCCCTCGTCAACTATGCCACTAACTATGGTGAAGATGAATGGCAAGTGAACCAAATCTTGACACAGAGATTTGGGTGCACGATGGATGTGCCTGACTATAAGGTTTTGACGGCTGGTATAACTGATGAGGATGAAAATCATTTCCAAAAATTCTTTCCGTCAGAAATGGTTTCTATCATCAATATGTTTGAGGAGTTGCCAGATGGTTTCCATAAGACACCACATCTCAACTATCTTGTGCGCCGTTTGAATGGACATAAACATCCTCTTTATCCAGAGGCTGCCGCCGTGTCATGGTGTGTCGATAATGGGTATATTGAGTTTATGGAGAGCTCTTTTGGCGGAAACAACCAGGACTTCTCAACCTTGAGGTTGATTCTTCATGAGAAAACTCATTTCCTTTGGGCTTACACATTCTCTGATGAGATAAAGAATGATTGGATAAAGGTTGGAGGCTGGTATCAAGACCCTAATCAGGCAGGTGACGAAAAATGGTCAGCTACTAAGGATGTAGAGTTTGTTTCCGCCTATGCCCATGGCAAGAATCCAAATGAAGATATGGCAGAATCTGTGGCTTATTATGTGAAAGATCCAGAAAAATTGCGCTCTCGTGCCTTGGAGAAATATGAGTTTATTCGTGACCGTATTATGAATGGTACTCGCTACATTTCCAGGATACCTGACCATCTCACCTTTGAGGTGCAGAATCTTAATCCAGACTATGACTATCCAGGAAAGATCAAACGATTGGATGTGAAGGTGACAGGTGCTCCTGATGAAGACAAGGTGGTGTCTGTAGAGATAGAACTGAATCATGTAGAGGGCATGGAGGATGGAGCGTCAACTGCTATTACAAGAATCTCATCTCCTCAGTTTATAGATACAGATGGAAAGAATCAAGGTCAATATTATGATATGTGGCTTAATCCTGTGGATGGTAATGACCACTTGCTAAGAGGTGAAATTACAATTAGCAAGTTTAGTAAGGCAGGATATTGGACTGCTGGAGATATTGTCGTGAATGACAAGCAAGGTAACCAACGATTTGAAGGTCGCAATGACTGTGTATGGAATATGTATTTGAACAATTCGTTGGAAGACTTGGAATCTCCAAAGTATGAGAGCGGAAGTTTGCAGTATACTGTTACAGATGTTATGATGGAAGGTCATAAGGTGCAGAAGCTGAATGTCCAATTTAAGGTTTCTGACAATGTTGGTATCGAGAGTGGAGTCCTTCGTTTAGCAAAGGGAGGGGATACTTACTCTTGTGATGACCAATGGGGAAATTGGGATCCTAAGACCAGTACTCTTTCTATAGATTATTTGATCACGGAATATTATCCTACAGCAGATTATTATGTTGAGTTCTTCGATGTTTGTGACTCGGCAAAAAACTTTACGAGTGTTTGGTTCTCCGATTCACCGACACTGGAAAAGAGGAAGACTATTCACATTGTGACGGAAAACCCTGACACGGAAGCTCCTACCTTGGATTTGAATCGTATATCCGTATATGCAGAGCCTACTCATCCAGAGGCTCCTGATGGAGAAACCAAGGTTACGATCAATTATTATGCTCGTGATGACAAGGCTGGATATGATATAGGTGGTTACACTTTGTTGGACCCACAAGGTATAGGGCATCATGAATGGCACTATATTCCAGGACGAGGAACTATGTTCTTTGAAGGAGATCCTACAGTTTGGAAAAGATACACTATCAATTGTGTGTTGCCACAAGGTTCTGCCCCTGGCATTTGGGGCTTGGCTTCCTTGAGTTTGAAGGATAAAGCTCTTAATGAGCGAACCTATAACTTCGTAGAGACTCTTATCTTCGAACCAGATGACAATGTGGATGATTATATCCTCCTCTCTGACATCAAGGATGATGAACTGACCTTGCAGATGAGCAATACTGCGGGTAATGGGTATAGCTATGGCTACCGTATCATCAATGA
The DNA here is from genome assembly GCA_963658045.1 of Opitutia bacterium UBA4654. Classification (GTDB taxonomy): domain Bacteria; phylum Bacteroidota; class Bacteroidia; order Bacteroidales; family Bacteroidaceae; genus Physcousia. Next base: position 1,978 of record CAVKOT010000068.1, on the reverse strand, counting down.
AGATACAGGCGAAGAAATCAGTGGCGAGATGACTATCCAAACTACTGCTAAGGCTCGCAAGGCAAGAGTTGGGGAGGCGTCTGTACAGGAGGCAGATTATGCAGCTATCATCGATTTGTCTAAATTGTCGGATGGTAACTGTATTGCCATCGTGCAAGTCAAAGATGGTGACGGCAAGGCTGTGGCTGTAAGAAATACTCGCTTTGTAAAGGGTAACGCCACAAGTATTGACAAGATAGATGCTGGCGAGTATGACAAGCTTACTCCTATTTACGACTTGCAAGGTCGCAAGATAACAACTCCTACTAAAGGTGTTTATATCCAGAATGGTAGAAAATTTATGGTAAAGTAATCAGTTGATACTAATCGGTTGTAGAAAATATAGTTTTATAACTATCCTCTAAAACTTTTTGAGTAAGATTCAGGGCTGGATTCACCGCATGGAATTCAGCCCTTTTTCTTGTTACTCGCTTTTGTAAAATATAAATTGCCCAACTATGGGCAAGTGTACACATTTTGTTGGACAGTCGGTGTTTAGACTGCTGATAGATTCGCTTGGTGAGGAAGAGATGCTCATATACTGTCACGAAAATGATGGTGAACTAATTTACAGCACTTTGATACATGCCAAGACCTTTACGTCGTGGACAGAATGTTTGATTATCTCTAGGAAATCATGGACTCTTTGTTCCCCCAAGCATGTAAACCTGTATGTCATTGTTTGACTAAGGGTGACTTATTCTTTATATAACATACCCGAAACGCTTACTTACTGGTATCGTGGATTGGATATTTGTGCAGATGCTCCCCGAGAAATGAAAGCATACTGCGTGGCCAGTTTAAGCATATTGAAACTGCCATGTCAGTACTACTGCGAGTGCCAAGTAAGCACCTTGCCCCATTTATGGGGTTGGGCTTCCCGCAGAATAGCCGGGGCCCTGCAGGCCGTTTCCTGTGAGAAGGCAGCGAGGCCACCTTGCGCTGGTGCGCAGGGTGGCCTCGCCTGTGTGTGCCGTGCGTGCCGGATTACCAGATGTCCTCGGGAGTCACGGGGTTGTCATAGACCTCCTTGGCCGCATACTCCAGGTAGTCCATGTAGAAGTAGCGTGTGGGGTCATCCATCACCGTCTTGAAGCGGATGTAGTAGGTCTCGTTGGGATCCATCGTCTGACGCAGCAGGATGCGGCGTATGCAGATGGTCGATTTGCGCATCATGTCCGAGCCTCCAGGTGCTCCAGCCGTATATTGCTGGCATCCCTTCATAAATCCATTGTTGCGCAGGCGCTTGTCAATCTCGGCGTTGTAGTCATCGTCATCGGTGTCCTCGGCATAGCCTATGTCACTGGGTATGCTTCCCGATGCCGTGTTGCGTGCGTATGCTCCCTGTCGCAGGTCCATGGGGATGCCCATGGCCGTCAGGTTGTTGGGGTCCTTGCCCCAGTAGAACTGTACCATGCCTCGGCGGTTACCACCACACTGGATGGCATATCTGAGCTCGTACACTCCACGCTTGGGCACGGGTGGCAGGCGCATGGTGCAGTCCGTCAGTCCGCGTATGCTCATCTCGTCACCCTGCATGTTGGACCATCCGTTGCCGCGCCCAGTCCAGTAGAGGAAGTCTGTCTCCTCACTTATGGTCACGTCATTGAGGTACTTGTAGGCCCCGTCAGAGGGGATATATACGCACTTGTGCCTGTCGTCGGTAATCTCAGAGCTGCGGATGCCGTTGGTCATAAACTCAGGCCACATGGCACACACGTTCCAGCGGATGCGGTTGGCCTGCAGGTTGTTGCGTGTCTCGTCATCATACACGAGCAGTTTGCCGATGGGGTAGATGATGCCGTTGCGCACGTTGTTGTCGCCATTCAGGTCGGGCGTGCCCACTCTGATGCCCTCCTTGTCGGGGTCACAACTGTTCTCGTGATAGTTACCGCGCCGGCCATTGTTCAGGTTGGGGAAGCGGTTGATATAGACTCCC
>CAVKOT010000067.1:0-13384 GCA_963658045.1 Opitutia bacterium UBA4654 | reverse complement strand
TGGAAAAAGAAAATGCCAGACTCAAAGCGATTCTTGACAAGAATGGGATAGAATATGAAAGTTTTGAATTTAAGAATTGCATCCCCAATCAAGTAGAGACACTTTCTGTTTCTACATGTCAATTCACCTTGCAGGAAAAGGTTGCCATATTCCAAAGTGTATTCCAAGGTCGTGATGATGTATTTGCCTTTGTAAGTGTTTGCAAAACTTGGAATGTACCCTATTATATCGAGCGTTCAAGTTATGGCAATGGTGCTCATGTTTGGATATTCTTTGACACACCAGTAACAGCTTTCAAGGCACGCAAACTGGGAAATGCCATTCTTACAGAGGCGATGAATAGTGATGTTCGCCTGTCCTTCAAGTCATATGACCGTTTCTTTCCTAATCAAGACACTTTAGCAATCCAGAATTTTATGAGAAGCAAGGAATGCGCCTCTCTACTTATAATATTCCACGTGTCATTTCATGTTCAGAGATGACAGATGACTATCTCGTTCCAGTTGACGCTGACCTTCCAGGATGAGTATGGAAAAGACCAGTTTGTGTTCCATATTGGTGACAAGACATCGGACACATTCACCTATACCTGTGTGTGGTCGGCGTATGAGGATGGCGTGTGGTCAACAGACCGCTATCATGGGGTGGCGTATAAATATTAGTCTGTGAGGAATAAGTGCAGAAAAGATTGGTGCGGAATTTCCAAATCGAAAATTCCGCACCAATCTGTCTTTATAGCAGCATGTCACTGGTTACTGTGTTATCATAGGGAAATTGCATGGTTGGTCATTGTGGCGTTATGGCAACCTTTATTACACCATCTTGCTTCTGCTCGAAGAGTTCGTAGGCTTCGGCTATCCTTGACAGTGGGAAGCGGTGTGTGATGAGTGGTGTGGTGTCTATCTTGCCCTCTTTTATGAGTTGGAGTATTTCCTCGCAGTCGCAGCCATCTACACCTCCTGTCTTGAAGGTGAGGTTCTTGCCATACATCTGTGGCAGGGGCAGAGTCTGGGTCTCGTCATAAAGGGCTACTATCGTTACTATGGCATTGGGGCGGGCGCATTGCCATGCCAGTTGGAAAGTGTCCTTGCCGCCTGCAACCTCCAGTACCCGGTCGGCTCCTCCATGGTCGCTGTGCCGCATGACGAAATCAACACATTCCGCGGGAGTGGCCAACAGCACATCAGGATAATGACGCTTGACAAAAGCCCTGCGCTCCTCCGACTGCTCACAGACAATGATTCGCCTGGGACGTTTCAGCATAGTGCAGAGCAAGGTGCAGATGCCAGTAGGTCCAGCCCCGATGATGAGCACGGTGTCATCAGCCGAAATCTCGCTGATACGTGCAGCCCAAAAACCTGTGGCAAGGATGTCACCCACGAACAAAGCCTGCTCGTCAGTCACCCCATCGGGTATGCGGTTCAGTCCCTGCTGTGCCAGTGGCACGCGCACGTATTCCGTCTGGCCACCATCGATGCGGCATCCCAGTGCCCATCCTCCGTGTGGTGAGGTGCAGTTGTTCACATAGCCATGCTGGCAGAAGTAACATTCTCCGCAGAAGGTCTCCACATTCACTGTCACGCGGTCACCTTTGCAGAGGCCCTTGACCTTGCTGCCCAGTTCCTCCACCACGCCCACCATCTCATGTCCTACGGTAATGCCTGGCACAGCCCTTGGCACGCTGCCATGCTTGATATGCAGGTCGCTGGTACAGATGCTGCCCAGGGTCACCCTGACGATAGCGTCCGTGGGCTCCTGTATGGTAGGTCTTGGTTTGTCCGTCAACTCAAACCTACCTTTGTTTATATAGGTATATGCTTTCATTTGTCATGTGCCTTACGCCTTACAAAGGTAACCTTTCTGTGCTACATCCGCAAGCAGCGGGATTGCTTTTGTTCTGCCTGGTTGGTGGAAATACTCTCGCTGTGAAAACGTAGCGGGCATCGTGGTATTCTGGACATTCTTTTTGTGGATGCGGCAAAAGAGGCGTACCTTTGCTGTTGCAGACGCGGCGTTATGATGCCTTTGGCACTCTGCTTGCCAACTGATAGAGTCAGAGTGGTTACGATAATAACAGAAGGACAATTACACGGAAGATGAGAAAACTGAAGGTGACAGAGATGGGGCGCATGGGTGTGGAGGAGTTCCACTCAGCCAGCAAGTTTCCCCTGGTGGTGGTGCTCGACCATGTGCGCAGCCTCTACAATGTGGGCAGCGTGTTTCGCACGGCCGATGCCTTCCGCCTGGCTGGCGTGTGCCTGTGCGGCATCACAGCCACCCCACCCCATGTGGAGATACACAAGACGGCTCTGGGGGCTGAGGAGAGTGTCGATTGGAACTACTTTGAGCGCACCCAGGATGCGGTGGCATGGCTCAAGGGACAGGGCTACACGGTGCTGGCCGTCGAGCAGTGCGAGGGAAGCACCATGCTGCAGGACTTCGGTGTCGAGCCTGGGAGGAAGTACGCCATCGTGATGGGCAATGAGGTGAAGGGCGTGCAGCAGGAGGTGGTGGATATGTGCGACGGATGCCTGGAGATACCTCAGTTCGGCACCAAGCACAGCATGAACGTGAGTGTGACGGCTGGTATGGTCATCTGGACTATAGTTGCCCGCTCTCTACCTGGTGCACAACCCGCTCGATGAGCCGGTCATCCGTCTCGGGCTTGTACTCCTTCTTGAGGCTGGCGCGGAACGTCCAGGCAAATACCTGGTAGAATGCGGCCTTGGCCGGGCCGAAGAAAGCCTTGACTATCTCATAGGATGACTGGTTGCACTCACGGTCCACCAGTTTGATGAGGAGCTTGCCCTGTGAGTAGGTGAGTTTCTTCATCTCGGGCGTGTAGGTCTCCTTGATTTCCTTCTCCACAGCCTTCATGTGTGCCTCCTTGCTCTTCTTGTCGGGCAAGGACTCCAGCACCAGGTAGGTCTCCGATATCATGGTGTTGACCCGCTGGGCCAGCGGGAGCACCTTCTTGACGTTATACACCAGTTTGTTGTAGGCCTTGCGCTGCCGCTCGCTCTTGAACTTCAGTGGCGGATAGACCCATATCTCGGGCATGAGGTAGCACCATATCGTGTCACCGTGCTCTATTATGGGCTTGGGATAACGGTATATCTGGTTCTTGAGCTTGTAGCCGAAAGTCTCGGGTCCGCCCATGGCCATCACGTCATCCACGTCCTCCTGCGCCCGCAGGCTTGCGGCCGTGAGGAACAAAGCTGCTATGAATGCTATCCTTCTCATGCTAATAGGATGCAAAAATACGAATAATTATCATAGTGGATGATGCTGGAGGGGAAAAAAGAGGAACGTTATATTTGTTTAGGGAAAGTTAGCACAATTTGCACATTTACCGCTAACTTTGCAGTGGAAATAGGGGCACATGGAGCGTGCGTGCGTCTCTGTTCCACGTCATGTGGCAAGGCCGCAAAAACGCAGTGCAGTGCGATGGCAAATGAAGAGCACTGCGTTGGCGCATGCAGTACGGTGCGTTGGTTGATGCAGCGCACTGCGTCTTTCACCCCAACCGTAAAACCGTATAACCGCAAAACCGCAAGTAATGAGCACTGTCATCTATCCATCGCCCATATTCGGGCCTATACACAGCCGTCGCCTGGGCATCTCACTGGGCATCAACCTCCTGCCCAAGGAGGGCAAACTGTGCAGCTTCGACTGCATCTATTGTGAGTGCGGGTTCAACAAAGACCACCGCACCCACAACCCCCTGCCCGCCATCGATGAGGTGGAGCGGGCACTGCGGGACAAACTGGCCTCGATGGCGCGTGAGGGTGTGACCCCAGACGTGCTCACCTTTGCGGGCAATGGCGAGCCTACCCTCAATCCCCACTTTCCCGACATCGTGCGCAGGGTGAGGCAGGTGCGTGACGAACTCTGCCCCACTGCACGCATGAGCATACTGAGCAATGCCACACAGATAGGGCGTCCCGAGGTGCGCGAGGCACTGATGCTCTTTGACAACAACATCCTCAAACTGGACACCGTGAGCGCGGCCTACATAGACAAGGTAGATCGCCCGCAGGGACATTACAGTGTGGAGCGTCAGGTGGAGTTGCTGGCTGCCTTCCATGGTCATTGCATCATACAGACCATGTTCATGTCGGGCACGTTTCAGGGCGGGAGCGTTGACAACACAGGCGAGGAGTTTGTGGTTCCCTACTTGGAGGCATTGCAGCGCATCCGTCCCCGCCAGGTGATGATATACACCATCGACCGTGAGACACCCGCCCATGGCCTTCTGAAGGCGAGTCCAGCCGTGCTCGATGCCATAGGCGAGCGCATCCGTTCGCTGGGCATTCCCTGCTCCGTGAGTTACTGAGGGAGAACTTGTTCTGCTGTGCCAGGAAAGTATTATCCCTCGTCCTTTAGGACTTGTATGCTCCATTCATATACAGGCTGTATGATTATGTGCATCCCATCTTTTTCCACTTCGCGGGACACATTGTCGGTAAGTAAGAGCAGATTCTTGCACTTTGTTTCTTTATGTGCCAAAAGCAGTCCGTTGATTTCACGCTTGAGTGTCTTGTCAGAGGATATGTCGTATGACACCTGGATACATTGCAGCACTTTATTTCCGTTGCACACGATGAAGTCGCATTCTCCTGTGCGGTTCTTGAGATAGTAGATATCCCACCTCTCGACCTTGCTCTTGCGAATGAGATGGCTTAATACCAGTGTTTCAAGTCGCCATCCGAGATTTTCTCCAGCAAAGGCGTTTTCTCTTTGGTTCATCAATGCAACATCAACGGCATATACCTTTTCCTGTGTCACACGGAGTTTGCTTTTGGCTGAATACTTCTTTATTCCAATAAGCAAATACGCCTGTTTGAGATAGTCGATATAGTTGCGCACGGTGTGTGGTGACTTGAAACCGAATGTCTCGGCAAGGTCTGGTGCGGAGACAATGCAGGGCGAAATGTTCAAAAGGTGTTGTGCCATGTTTTCGAACTGGGCTGAGAAGGCTATGTTGTAGCGCTGTTCGATGTCCCGTTTGAGTATATTGTCAACGAGGTTTGTTATGTATTGCCTGCTGTTTCTGATGTTCATGAGTTCTGGAAACCCGCCATCCTTCATATATTCATCAAATGTCTTTCTTTGCTCGGCGATGCCTTTAGTCGTCAAAAGTTCTTTGTCAACATTCTTCGCTGTGCAATATTCTGCAAATGAAAATGGGTATAGGGCAATCTCGCAGCTTCTACCTGTGAGATGAGTGGCCAAGTCGTTGCTTAGGAGTTTGGCATTGCTGCCTGTCAGTACCACATGCATTTTGGCACGGAGCAGTCGGTTTACAAGCAAAGGCCATCCTTCTATGTTCTGTATCTCATCAAAAAATATGTGGTGAAATTCTCCATAGATTTTGTATAATACTTCGAGAACATTGTTCAGTTGGCTTGTTTGAAGTCCAATAAGCCGCTCGTCGTCAAAGTTCACATACGCAAACTTTATGCCCGCCTTGATGAGGGTATGTATGCAAAGAGTGGATTTGCCGCTTCGTCGAACTCCAATGATAACTTGTGCTTGTGGGCTGTTCAAATCCACAAGTTTCTCTTCGCTGCGTGTGCAAATTGGCTCATTAGGCCAATTGTCAATCTCTGCTTTCTGGTCGCGGAGTATTGTTTCCAGGGTTCGTATGTCAAGTATGTTATTTTCCATAAAGGCAAAGTTACTGACAAATAATCACATAATGCTATTCATGTGAGGGTAAAATGCTTCGTGCAATGCCTTATTTTACATATTTTCGTGCTTTCGAATGCCTTATTTTACATATTTTCGTGCTTTCGAATGCCTTATTTTACATATTTCGGGGGGATGGAGTGAGGTGTGAGAGGAATGGAAAGGCGTGGCATCCTCACGGACACCGCGCCTCAAAATAGTGTATGATATTCTGTAAATGTGAAATGTATCTGTCGTTTAGGGGTGCTTGCGGACGGCACGGACGTGGAGGACATCTGTACGGATGTTCAGACTGGTGCTCGCTCCCGCAGAATACTTGTAGGCATTCTCGTTGTCGTTCTCTGCGTCGGAGGCCGTGGAAGTCCAGTAGTTGCCGCTGATGCCATCGTCCTGCATCTGTGATGCCTCGTTTCGGGCTGGGAGATACCATACGAGGTTCTCCTCCTTGAGAACAGGACGCTCAACAGTTTCTCTATCACTGCTTGTGGTTTCTTTGTTGAATTTGTTTTTAAGCACACATGCCTTTGCTGCAAACTGGTCAGGATTGCCTGGCATTGTCTTGTCGGGTTTTCCACCCCATGATTCGAGTTGATTCATAATGGCGGAAGCATCACTGACTCCATTGAAGTTGTATAGTTCTGTGGTATTTGCATGTCCGTCATCTGCACTTTCTGCAACATCTACTGTTGGCACTTTACTGAAGTCGATAGTGACAGTCTTTACTTTTACGTCTAAGACGCCTTCTGTTGTCATTGACAGATAAGGATAACTGGTGAACCACCTTAAATAGATGCTTATCAGCAATCGTCTGAGCCAATTTGTATTAGTCATGTCATAAGTCACCTTCATACTGCTGTCCCAAAGGAATCCCCATGGATAATCCCCTTCCTCAATCCTCTCGCAGCCCAGTGTGCCGTTCCAGCTTGGGCAGAGTTGTCGGATGGTGAAGGTGGCGGGAGTGGCGGAGTCCATGCCTGTCGGGCTGAGGGATAGCTTAATCTCCCTGTCGGCCTCTGTCGCGTTCTCCTCCAGGAACGCATACACGGTGATGCTGCCTGTCTCTGTTCCGCTGATGCTCTGCGTGCCACGGTCCTCCTCTATCCAGTAGCCCACCTTTTCCAGGTCGGTGAGATCCTTGCGCAGGGTCACACTGCTGCTTGGCGAGGTCAGTGTCCACCCATTGGGCAGATTGTTGGCCTTGATGTGGATGGGATATATGATGTAGTGTGCATCCTGCACCTGGGGCTCCTGTGTGAACTCCAGTTTGTACTCTGGCGTGATGGAGAGGCGGTAGGTCACGGTCTTGCCCATGGGCCACTCCATGCCTGCTATCGGGCCAGAGAGCGTGCGGTCTGTGCCAGTGATGTTGTCGTGGAACACCACCTCCACACTCGCTCCTGTGGGGAGTGTCTGCGGAAGCATCATAAAGGTGCCGCTCTCTGCCGTCACCTCGCTGCCCGCCTGCTCGCTGCCCGTCATGGCTTTGTCGATATCCTGCTGGAAGTCGTAAGTTTCGCTGTCCAGTGTCCACTGGCTGGTGGCCATGTCGTAAGTGCCCTTGTATTGTACCCCCTTCAGGCTCACACTCTTGATGGTGCCCGGCTGTATCTCGCTGCCCGTCTGGAAACGCACGGCCGTGCAGATGTGCTTGAAGTTGAGGGGGACTATCTCGTTGCTGTTGCCGGGGAGACTGGCGGTGGTGGCCACCAGCAGGTCTTGTTGCCTGCTCACTTCCGCTGGCACGGTGTAACTGAGCCTGGTGTCCTGTGGCGTGGAGGGCGTGCTGGCGAATGCGCCTTCGGGTGCCCAGGCGCGGAACTGCAGGCTGTAGTCCTTGCCCGGCCAGTAGTAGGTCTTTTCCGTTTGCCACAGGCCAGCCTCTGGACTGGCCTGCTCGTCCATGTAGAACTGTCCGTTCACCGAACCGTCCCCTTTGCCCAGATAGGCCAGGACATGGAATGAGCTGTATGTGTCGAGCGAGGTGACAGGCGTGGCGCGTGTGACAGAGCGGCCGGGAGAAGCGGGGCAAATGCCGTCGGTGACCACTGAGCGCATGCAGAGGGTGTCGTCGGACACCAGAGAGCGCAGTTCCATCCTCCAGGTAGTGAGTCCCTCAGTCCCACTATCTGCTGCGCTTCTGGTAAGATGCTGCTCATCAGTAGTCATGTTGAAGCAAATGCTCCCGCTTCTGTGGCTGTTGCCGCTGTCGGTGCCAGGGATGTCCTCGCCGCTGCACGAGTACAGCAGCATTCCTGCCAGTGCCAGGCTTGCCATTCGTGCCACAAGGCCATTTATCTTGTGCTCTGTCATCGCTCTCCTGATAGGTTTAGTGTTCTATGTTTCTTTATGTCGCCGTGTGTGGATGTGAGGGGACATTCAACCCCTCACACCCTGTAAAGTCCGTCATGTAGGCATGGCCGGCTTCGCCGTCAGCCGTGCCAGGAGGGGGAAGGCTCCCCTGCTTATGCCAGCGAGGGGAACTTCTTCCTGGCATCCTCTTAAAGGTGAGTTATTCTCCTTCTTCTTCCTTTGCTGGAATAGTCAGAGTCTCGTCGCCGAATTTCTCCCAGCCAGTTACGTTAGCAGTGAACTTGATGGGGCAAAGTTCTGTCTCGGGGTCAATGTTCTCGCTATTCAGTTTTGCCACAAACTTGTAGCTCTTGCCAGCCTCAAACTTGGTAGAGGGAATTGTCACAGTGTGGTCGTATGTGTCGGTCACACCATTGTGAGTACGTGTCACGATGAATGTCACAGTGTAGGCAGATTCTGCGGGAATCATGTACTTGTGGTCTGTAGCCTTTGTTATGTTCTGCTCGTACATGGCAGCGTCTTCGGCATTAGCATCATCGTTCTCCTTCACGTTCTTGAACTCCAGGTTACCTGTTCCTTCTGCATTCCATGTCAGACCATTGAATTCTTCTGCGAGATTTGCAGTGCCGTTGGTCTTGGCATCGGTAATGGTCACGTTGGTCACGTTGATGGTAGAGCCATCGTCCATGCTGTTGGTGAATGCAAATTTCACACGAGACAGCATGTGGTTGAAATTGAGGTTCACAGCGGCGGGGCAAGAGCCGCCATCCCACACTGGGCTCTTGGCTGTGGCATACAGGAGGTCTGTCTCGCCAGTCTTGTTCTCAAATGTCAGGCTGCCCCAGGTGTTGATTGCTGTAGGAGCAGTGAAAGTGTAGGCATTGTTGGGAGCCAGTGCCACGAAGCTGTACGCATAGCCCTTTTCCCAATAAACAGGAGTGCCATATCCCCAGGTATCGCCAGTCTTGCTGACCTCCACGCCATCGAAAGGTTTACCTGTCTGGTCACCCTTGTTCATCAAGCCCCATACCTTGAAGTTTGTGAAATTGTTCGCTGTAGCGTCGTTGGCAATACCACGAGTGCTCTTGTTCACGAAGCTCTGGAACTGGATGGCGTTGCTGTTCTGTGCCATCTCCACAGTCTCGTCGTTGCTGCATGCAGCGAATACCATTCCTGCTGCTGCAACACCCATCAAAATAAGATTTTTCATAATGATGTGATTTAAGTTAAATGAATAATGTGATTGAATTATGCTCGTGTTGAAACGAAGTTGCTGTGTTCTCTGTTTGTACCTGTGTCATTTGAGTGGCAGCACGATGTCCTCATAGTCGCCCCAGCCATCCACATCCACGTCGAAGCCCGAGCCACCCTCCTTGCCGTCCTCGTCGGAGATGCTTATGCCGCCCACCTGCAGCACGCCGCCCTGCGGCTGTGCGGACACCTGGTCGGTGACATCGAAGTCAAAGGATTTGAGTTTGCCGTTCTTCAGCCGCACCTCCAGCGTGAGCGCATACTTGCGCTCGGCGCGGGTGGAGTAATGGTCGTTGGGGAAGTCGGGCACGCCAAAGGAGTGTACCATGGCTTGTGCCCCGAAGGACTTCATCTCGCAGTCATAGAGTATGGTGGCCGTCTCCTTGGATGTGCGCCCGCTGTTGAGCCACACCGCGCGTGCCATTCCTGCCATCGAGCCGCGTGCCAGCGCCACATACTGCAGGCCATGCGTGAAGTGGAAGCGCACCAGGTAGGTGAACACCAGCGGGTGCATGGTCACGGGCAGCACACGCACCTCGGTGGTGCGCTCGGCTGTGAAACTCTCCAGGTAACTGCCATAGAGCATGTCGGGCGGGTTTACTGTAATCTCGTTGCCCTCTATGTAGGCATTGCCCAGGTAGGTGGCACGGGTGCGGGTGCGGGTGGTGGCCCGCGCCGAGGCATAGGACTGCATGTCGTCGAACACGATGTACTCCGTGTCGTTGTTGTAGAACAGCAGCGAGTGTGTGCCGGGGCGCATACGCACGGTGTCGCCCCCGGTCTTCATGTTCACCATGTCGTTGTAGGCATGTGCGCTATACACTTGCATGCGCAGTCCCTCGGGCAGGGCAGGGCGCAGCGAGTCATATTCCATACCGAACTCCTCCTGCCATGCGGGGTATGAGTTCCAGGGCGTGGCATCATTGTAGGTATATTCCCACTCACGCTCATAGGTGGCCACGATGCGGATGTCCGACTTGGGCGCGTGGGGGTTGTGGTCGAAGCAGAGTTCCTTGTGCTCGCATGACGCGGCCAGTATGGCCAGTGCCACAGGAAGCAGGCGGCACATTATAGTATAGAGAGCCTTCATCTTGCACCTCCTTTCCTTGTGTTCACATTGCCACGGCCTATGAGCCACACCAGCGACACCTCGGCATTGGTGGGGCCCACCCAGTGCCGCTTCTTGGTAGCCTGCCACACATAGTGTCCGTCGAGTGGGGTGTATTCATAGTAGGTGCCGCCCCAGTAGCCCACGCCCAGCGTGCAGTCGAGACTCAGCCTGTGTGCCAGGGGCAGTGAGTAGCCATACTCGATGCCTGCCGCATAGTTGGCGCGCTCCCAGAGTGTCCCGCCCGGCTTGCCGCCCATGTAGCCCTTGCCTCCCCACTCGAAGTCGAAGGTGAAGACCTGTCCGTAGAGTCCCAGGTGGTGTCCTGTGAGCGGCTTCTGCTGTGCCTGTCTGCCCAGCCACTTGCGCACGGTGAGGTCACCACCATACACACGCCAGTAGCGGTGACGGCTGTTCTTGTTCCACCATCCGTACATCCAGTTGGCAGCCACAGACCAGCGGTGGCCCAGGTAGAACTCTACGCCCAGGTTGGGCACGGCCAGTGCGTCGTACAGCATGTTGGTCTTTACGGCCATGTAGAAGGGCTTTCTCTCCTTCGGCTCGTCGGCTGCGATGGTGTCCTGCTCGTCTGTATGCTCCACCACGGGTGTTGCGTCGGGGCGTGGTTTGGTAGGCAGTACCACAGGCGTGGGTGCAGGCTCCTGCTTGGGAGTTTCCCTTTGCCGTGTGGTCACGAGTATCACGCTGGCGTTGCGTATCTCACCGAAAAAGTTCCTTTGCATGTATTGCCAGGTGCGCCCATAGTAGTGGTCCATCATGCGCTTCTTCCTGCTGTCAACCAGCACACCGCGCCTGTCAAAGGTGAATTCCTCCCCCTCGCGCATGATGCAGAGTGCCTCGTGCTTGTGTGGCATGTCGCTCTGCTCCACCAGACTGGCAAGTTTTTCCCAGTCTATGTAGCCATCTTTGATGGTGACAATGCTGTCAGGCAGGCTCACATGTTTTCTTACATAACGCTCCAGCGCATGACAGCGCTCGGCAGACAGCCGCTTGTTGATGCTTATGGAACCTTCGGGTGATGCCGAGCCGCAGAATGTGACCCCTGTGAGTTCGCTGTCGCGGCTCTGTTCCACTCCTTTCAGAAAAGCAATTACATCGGTGAGTCTGGCTTCGTTGTTATTAAAGGACAAATCAAGCACGCTTTGCCCCATGCGGAAATCCACACAGACCTCCTTGCTGTTCCCTTGTCCCATCGCCTGGATGCAGACAAATAGTATCAGTGTGTATGTGGCAAGTCTTTTCATCGTTCTTGCTTTTTTTCTTTGTTTTATGTTGTATCTCTAAGGAAGAGACCTTTGTCAGTTGTATATGCTTGTTAGTTAGCGTTGTAGTGTAATGGATATCCTTGAAGGCAAGAACATTTTCTGTGCAGACAGAGTATGCGACAGAAAATGTTCTTGTTTCTACCATCTACGTTTCAGACATTTGGCAGATGATATGAGGAATGATAGCTTGCAAAATCATGTGATTTTATATGTTTTTGACATTGAATTGCATATTTTTCGAAAAATATTTGGTCATAAAGTGAAACTTATCTACATTTGCATCGTTAGATATAGGGTATCTGCTTCAGGGGGAGCAATCCTTTTACCAATGCAATTAAGGTCTCTTCCTTAGAGACCTATGTGTCCAGGGTTTGGAATCAGTAGTCCAAGATAGAAAGGATTTGCTCGTTGGCCTTGTCAAGCACTGAATTTTCCAAGGATTTCAAATATATTCTCGTGGTCTGTTCGCTTGTGTGCCCCAGCCCCTCGCTTATTATTGCCATAGGAATATCGTGCTTCCGTGCTATGGTAGCCCAACTGTGACGTGCGGTATAGGAGGTAATTCTGGAGCAACCAGGAATCTGTTTGGAAAGGATGCCAAGTTGCCTGTTGTAGTTGTTTAGTCCTGCCTCGTACTCCTTGTAGGCACGCTGGGGAACCATTGACTTTATGATGGGAAATACATAAGGGCCGCCCACTTGGGCATATTGTTCCAGTATATCTCTTATGTGGGTGTCTATCCGTATGGTGAGCCGCTGGTGTGTCTTGCGGCGAGTGTAGTTGATGAACTGGCCGTCGATGTCCTGCTTGCGCAGGAATGCCATATCTACAAAAGCCATTCCCCGCGTGCAATAACTGAACACGAAGAGGTCTCTTGCCAGGGAAAGGCGTGACCCTGGAGGCATTTCCAAATGATAGAGTTGTGCTATCAGACGCTCGTCCACCGCCCGCTTGCGTGTCTGATCGACCCCCGTATAAACGTCACGGAAGGGTTCCGAGGGTTCTGTCAGTTTCTGTGCCACGGCCTTATTATAGACAGCCCTCAGTATGCGCATGTAGAACGACAGCGTATTGCGTGTCACGCCACGCGACAGCAGGAATGTGGCATACTGTTCTACCAGCATTGCGGTCAGTTCTCTTATGGGAAAGTCGTCCCTGCCCAGGAAGTGTCTCATGCTGGCTATGGCACGCCTGTAGTTGCGTGCAGTCCCATTTCTGCCAGATTCCTCCATCGCTTCAGCCAGCCGTTCGGCAAAGGCGAGAAATGCCGTGGAGTTTATCTGTTGGAACTCCTCTGCGACTTGCCTTGCGGTGTATGGATATCGGGTTGTCTCATGTCGCCCTATTATCTGCCTGATAGCCGTAACATCACTCTGCACGCGGTTTCTTACCTTTATCAGGTGACTGTCCTGCGTATATTCTCCATTCTCCATCTGATGCCATTCCTGCTTGCTCAGGCAGATGTCCGTACTCACCAGTGTGGTGCGTCTCCAGTGGTTAATTTGGTAGGCCACTGTTCCCATCATAGCCGTTCCTCGTGATGGGCGGAATTTCACTTTTACCGTTGCCATAAAACTTTCTCCTTATAATTTTAGGTTTAACATGGCGCGACCTTACGCGCGTATGTATATATTATAAGGAGTATATGTCAAACAATACAAGCGGAATGTGCCTAAAGGACATTGTCTTGTCCTGGAATAGGTAGACACATTTAGGAACAATAAATGTGTTATAAGAT
>CAVKOT010000066.1:0-13442 GCA_963658045.1 Opitutia bacterium UBA4654 | reverse complement strand
CGCATACAGGTATATATCCAGCGCGATGCCATCTGCCCTGGCGAGAACAAGGACCTGTACAACATTGTCTTCAAGAAGTGCCTTGACCTGGGTGACTTCATCGGTGTGAAGGGCTATGTGTTCCGCACGAAGACGGGCGAGATAAGTGTGCATGTGACCGAGATGACCGTTCTCTCCAAGAGCCTGCGTCCCCTGCCTGTGGTGAAGAAGGATGCCGACGGCAATGTGTTCGATGCCTTTGACGACCCAGAACTGCGCTATCGCCAGCGTTATGTCGATTTGATAGTGAACAGTGGCGTGAAGGACACCTTCCTCAAGCGCGCGACCATCGTGCGCACGCTGCGCCGTATCCTGGACGAGGCTGGCTACACCGAGGTGGAGACCCCCATCCTGCAGAATATCGCGGGCGGTGCGAGCGCACGCCCATTCATCACCCACTTCAATGCCCTCAACCAGGACATGTACATGCGCATCGCCACCGAGCTTTATCTGAAGAGGCTCATCGTGGGTGGCTTCGAGGGCGTGTACGAGATGGGCAAGAACTTCCGCAACGAGGGTATGGACAAGACCCACAACCCCGAGTTCACCTGCATGGAGCTCTATGTGAGTTACAAGGACCTCAACTGGGGCATGGGCTTTACCGAGCGCATGCTTGAGGAGATATGCACGGCTGTCAACGGCAAGCCCGAGGTGGAGATTGACGGCAAGGTCATCTCCTTCAAGGCTCCCTTCCGCCGTCTGCCCATCCTGGATGCCATCAAGGAGAAGACTGGCTATGACCTCTATCCCATGAGCGAGGAGGAAATCCGCGACGTGGCCCGGAAGTTGGGTATCGAGGTCGATGAGACCATGGGCAAGGGCAAGTTGATAGACGAGATTTTCGGTGAGACCTGTGAGGGCACCTTCATCCAGCCCACCTTCATCACCGACTACCCCGTGGAGATGTCGCCTCTGACCAAGATGCACCGCAGCAAGCCAGGCCTGACCGAGCGCTTTGAGTTGATGGTGAACGGTAAGGAACTGGCCAATGCCTATAGCGAGTTGAACGACCCCATCGACCAGGAACAGCGGTTCATCGACCAGATGAAGTTGGCTGACAAGGGTGATGACGAGGCCATGATCATCGACCATGACTTCCTGCGCGCCCTGCAGTATGGCATGCCTCCCACCTTCGGCATCGGCATCGGCATCGACCGGCTGGTGATGCTCCTCACGGGCAAGTTCGCCATCGGCGAGGTGATGCTCTTCCCCCAGATGAAGCCCGAGGTAAAGGCTCCGCGTGACAAGGATGAGCTTTTCCTGGAGAAAGGCATCCCCGCAGAGATAATCCCCGTACTGCGCAAGGCCGGCTATAACCTGGTGAGCACCCTGCAGGGAGTGGCTCCCGCCAAGATTCAGCAGCAGATTATCGAGATTGTGAAGAAGTACAAGCTCGGCATCGAGCGTCCCTCCCAGGAGGCCATCGCACAGTGGACAGCCTGAGGTTGCCACCAGGATGGCCAAGGAGAGATGAGTGAGGATATTTAGAAACAGATAATTAAAAATCGAACAGCTACTTATGATTAGTTTAGACATCAGCAAATCACTGGTTGCCCCCGAGGACATCGCTGCCTACGAGGGTGCTGTGGCTTTGGCACAGCAGGCATTGGAGAATGCCACCTGTGCAGGTAATGACTTCCTGGGATGGCTTCACCTCCCCAGCCAGATTACTCCCGAGTTTCTGCAGCAGCTTCAGGCTTGTGCCGACACTCTGCGTGCCAACTGCGACACCGTGGTCGTGGCAGGCATAGGCGGCTCTTACCTGGGCGCACGTGCAGTCATCGAGGCTCTGGGCAACAGTTTCCAGTGGTTGGTCAACAAGGGTGAGAACCCCGACATCCTTTTCGCTGGCAACAACATCAGCGAGGACTACCTCTACGAGCTCACCGAGTATCTGCGTGACCGTGAGTTCGGTGTCATCAACATCAGCAAGAGCGGCACGACCACCGAGACAGCCCTGGCCTTCCGCCTGCTCAGAAAGCAGTGCGAGGAGCAGCGTGGCATCGACACCGCCCGCAAGGTGATTGTGGCTGTGACCGATGCCCACAAGGGTGCCGCACGCACCACTGCCGACCGTGAGGGCTACACCTCCTTCGTCATCCCCGACAATGTGGGTGGCCGCTTCAGCGTGCTCACTCCCGTGGGCCTGCTGCCCATCGCCGTGGCAGGATTTGACATCGCGGCCCTCGTGCAGGGTGCTGCCGACATGGAGCGTGCCACAGCCCTGGATGTGCCCTTTGCGCTGAATCCCAGCGCACAGTATGCTGCCGTGCGCAATGCGCTCTACAGCAAGGGCAAGAAGATTGAGATACTGGTCAACTTCCAGCCCAAGCTGCACTACATGAACGAGTGGTGGAAGCAGCTCTTCGGCGAGTCAGAGGGCAAGGACCTCAAGGGCATCTTCCCCGCTGCTGTTGATTTCACCACCGACCTTCACTCCATGGGCCAGTGGATCCAGGAGGGCGAGCGCACCATCTTCGAGACGGTGGTGAGCATCGAGGAGCCCGAGCACAAGCTGCTCTTCCCGCATGACGACGAGAACCTCGACGGGCTGAACTTCCTGGAGGGCAAGCGTGTGGATGAGGTGAACAAGATGGCCGAGCTGGGCACACAGCTTGCTCATGTGGATGGTGGAGTGCCCAACATGCGTGTGAGCGTGACTCGCCTGGATGCCTACAACCTGGGTCAGTTGATTTACTTCTTCGAGAAGGCTTGCGGCATCAGCGGCCTGCTGCTGGATGTCAACCCCTTCAACCAGCCTGGAGTGGAGGCTTACAAGAAGAATATGTTTGCTCTCCTGGGCAAGCCTGGCTATGAGAAGGAGACAGAGGCCATCAAGAAGCGTCTTCAGAAGTAAATGGCTGTGGAGAATTTGACAACGAACATACATGCGGACGGCCCTGGGGTGAATAGCCTCAAGGCCGTCCTTTTTGATATGGACGGAGTGCTCTTTGACTCCATGCCCAACCATGTGCGGGCCTGGTGCGAGGCCGTGAGGCAGTTCGGACTGCACATGACACCCCAGGAGGTCTATCTCAATGAGGGGCGCACGGGCAGTGGCACCGTGGATATGCTGGCCATGCGCGCCTGGGGCCGCAAGGCCACCCAGCAGGAGATAGAGGACATCTATCGGGTGAAGAGCGAACTCTTCAACTCCCTGCCCGAGGCTGCCCCCATGCCCTATGCGCGCGAGGTATTGGAATATGTACGCGCGCATGGACTCCGCATCGTGCTTGTGACAGGCAGTGGCCAGCGGTCTCTGCTTGAGCGTCTTGAGCATGCCTTCCCTGGCTGTTTCCATGAGGAGTTTATGGTGACGGCCTATGACGTGCGTCATGGGAAGCCCAGTCCGGAGCCCTACCTCATTGGACTGGAGAAGGCAGGTGTCACCGCACGCGAGGCGATGGTGGTCGAGAATGCTCCCCTGGGAGTCCAGGCTGGCCATGCCGCAGGCATCTTCACGCTTGCCCTCAACACTGGCACGCTCCCTGACTCTGTGCTCTGGGATGCGGGAGCCGATTGCGTGCTGCCCAGCATGCAGGCTCTGGCGGGGCAGGCCGCGAGGTTCTTCGGGGATTAGCGACTCGTGATGCCCACCGCATGGTTCACCTCCCTCCAGCGGTCATCAGGCCGGGATGAAAATTTGGGCGGCTACCTATTGTGGTAAGGGAAAATTTCGCTAACTTTGTAAATGGTAAGGCAAAACAACAACACACAAGAGAACAAGCGAAATGAAGCAAAGACAACTCCTGTTGCTCGCGCTGATGGCCGCCGTGCTGATGGCTGCGTGCAAGGGTAACAAGAATAAGGAGACCATCGATCTCCTGCCTGCGGCAGAGCAGGATACGGTCACACACAGCATGTCCAGTTGTGACTTCAATGACAGCATTACGGCATGGAACGCCCTGGTGACTTTCCTCATTCACCGTGAGCCCTGTGACTCCATGCCTGTCGTGACCGACCAGTATGGCACGAAGTACAAGGACAACATCTTCGAGTTGACCATTGAGAAGAACGGGCAGCCCTTCTTCCACCATAAGTTTACCAAGAACAACTTCAGCGGGTTGATGACTCCCGACTTCCGCAAGCATGGCATGTTTGACGGCTTCCGCTGTGCGGGTTTCCAGGATGGGAAGATTATCTTCGGCACCTGTGTGAGTTACCCCGAGAGTGACATGACACAGCCTTTCCTCATCAAGGTGGCCCAGGACGGCTCCTTTGCGGTGGAGGTTGACAAGACCCCCATCAACGAGAACCCCGCTGACAGCCTGGATGACGAGGAGGGAGTCTGACCCCCAGGCTCTGCCCGCTATTACTTTTTTGTCCATGAAACGCGTGATTGTCTATCTGGTGCTCGTGGCCGCCGTGGTGTTTGTGGCCGTTGGCGGGCTGAGAGACTGCTCACTCAGGCCGTCGGGCCATGGTGGGGCAGGGGACTCGGTGCGCGTTGACACCCTGGATGCGGTGATGCGTCTGCGGGCACAGAACCGCCTTTACACTTCTGAGTACCGCATCCACAAGATAGTCACCCATGATGACCTCCTGCGTTTCCAGGGAAAGTTCCTCGGTTACTCCTATGAGAAGACCTTCCACCTCGGTGACCGCAAGATAGCCATCCCCATTGATGTCACCTTCAAGGCCTATGTGGATTTCTCCACCTTCTCTGAGCGGAACGTGGAGCGGCATGACTCACTGATACACATCACCTTGCCCGACCCACGGGTCATCCTCACCTCCTCCAGCGTGGACCATGAGGGCGTGCGCCAGTACACCAGCATGTTCCGCAGCGGGTATAGTGACCACGAGATGAGCGAACTCTCGGCACAGGGCGTGGAGAGCATCATCGCAAGCATGGGACAGACAGATATAATAGAACGCGCGCGTGAGAGCGCGGCCCGCGTGATTATTCCCCTCATGGTGCAGCTGGGCTATCGTCCCGACCATGTGGTGGTGACCTTCCGCCAGGGGCTTGACCTCACCAATCCCGCAGTTTATTATGACAGCGACCACTCTGTGGTGCGTTGGGAAGGAGGTGCGCAATGAGGACGGCTCGCCGCTGGCTTCTCCGCCTGCTTCTCTTGCTGGCCATCCTCTTGCTGGCCTACTATGTCGTGGGACGCCTGCGCCATGGCTCCGACTTCCGCCTCTTTGGTTTCTCGGTGAGCCATCCTCTCCAGGCCCAGCCCACCCCCATGCGCATCCAGGCCATACGCAGCATCGGGCAGTGGGAGTTCCTGAGTATTGATGATGAGGAGGTTATCGACACCATACGTCGTCACTGGCTCTCCGCTGACGACCAGCTTGTGCGCATCTATCGTGGTACCCTTCGCCTGGGGATAGACTTCCGCCAGTGTGGTGACGACTGGGCCATGGCATATTCTGACACCGTCAAGGTGCTGCTGCCAGAGATTCGCTTGCTCGACAACTTCTTCATTGACGAGGCCCGCACGCGCAGTTTCTATGAGAGCGGACGCTGGGATGCCTCCGCCCGCAAGGACATGCTCAAGCGTGCCGAGGAAGCCATGCGCCGCCGCTGCCTCACTCCCGAGAACATGGAGATAGCGCGTCAGTCGGCCCAGGAGCAGTTGCGTCGTTTCTTCCTCTCCCTGGGCTTTTCCCAGGTGGTCTTTGTTGAGGAAGAAACGGACTGATTTACAGCCTGTTTGATTGCTATCTTTCCTGCTTGCCTACTCTTATGAGGGAGGTATGGAATGGGGGCATGTCAGTCGTTTTCCCCACCTTTCTTGGGATCACGAAGTTTCCATGTGCCTGCCATCAACCGTTTGTTCAAGGCTGTCATAGACAATCCGACCATCGTTTAGTTCATCTGTAAGGCCATGGATGATGGCGTGGCAAAATATTACCGGGATACATAATCGTGGCAGGAATATACTATCTCCCGCATCCAAGAGGGGTATAAGAGTACGAGTTGATGAGCCTCCTCACCGTCCAGCCCAAGGCTGGACGGTTGGAGAAGTTAACTTACTTTGGCCACGCAGTATAATTGTTACCACCGTCCAGCCTTGGGCTGGACGGTGGATATGTGTTTTGTATGGGCCGTTCTTGTTTCCTCAAGCACCAATGTACATATACTCCTGTTCACAGCCAAGCCTCCATCCCCCGGCCGTCCAATGGTATTCGTCTCTCCCCTTCCTAATCTGTCTCCTATCCGCTGAAGTACCGTCTTTCCAGAGGGATGCAGGCTGAAAGCCTGATTTGCGTATAGCCCAGGGCATCGCCCTGGGTAAAATGTAGGCGTAGTGAATTCGCCCCATCGGGGAAAGAGCATTGAAATACGGTGCATTGTGAAATACGCTTTTGCCCCGATGGGGCGTGAGATGTGTAACGTATCTGTTACCCAGGGCGATGCCCTGGGCTAAGTTCTTATGGGGCTTTCAGCCCTATTGATAAGGTATGCGTGTCTGTTATCCAGAGCGTTGCCCTGGACTAAGCGCCCAAAGGGCTTTCAGCCCTATTCTCTTTCTCAGCCAGGCTGAAATTTTTCGTCATTACGTTTGTCATGTTCAATGAATATGGTTACCTTTGCATTAAGGTGAAATGCAATATGGGGAGTATTCTCCACAAACATTACGTTTGCATGTGCCCATGACATCCTTGTATTTACAAAAAGAAATACGTGTAATGCAGACAATAGAAATATGCAATATAGGCCCATTGATAGCAACAGGGCAAATTCACATTTCTCAGGTGATGTTGCTAATTGGGGAGCAAAGCACAGGCAAAAGCACATTCATGAAGATTCTATGTTTCTGTTGTTGGCTTGAGAAGCAGATGATGGTAAACGAGGACACCACCCTTTCCAAATACACACACTACTATCGTTTTCTGAATGAGCTGAAAAGATTTCACCACTTTAATGATGACTATTTCTCCGAGAAAAGTAGCATCAAATATGATGGTCTTGCTGTCCAGATAGAGTTACGCGGCAGGAAAAGCAATGCGAGGATTACCAAGAAACCCCAGTTCTCCAAAATCAAGCATAACCTGAAAGTTTGTTTCTTGCCTTCCGAGAGAAATCTGCTCTCTTCTATCCAGAATATAGAAAACCTGTACCGGTCTAAGGATTTGGACATGCTGTTCAACTACATCCTGGAATGGGGGGAAGCCCGGTCACATTTTGATGCGTCTCATCCCCTTGGTCTTGTCTTTACGGACAGGATGAAATACCACTATGATACCCAAAAGGGTGATGTGCTGACACTGGCCGATGGGCATTCCAGGATTAAACCCTATTATGCCTCAAGTGGTGTGCAGTCTGCCTTGCCAGTACAGGTACTGGCAACCTATCTCGCGGGCGAAGTCGGTATGCCTGCAAAAATCAGTCCAATAGAATACTTGAAACAACTGGGAGCAAGCGACTCAAAGATAGACGAGAAAGTATTGGCCACTGTAATTGGGGAATATATGAGAAGCGGAGGGAACGTTGCTCCCGAAAAGTTCTCCGGGATTTCTCCCTCTTTGGAGACTTTGTTCAAGAGTCTTCAGGACAGGTCTGTATATAGGTCTTTCCACATGTTCATAGAGGAACTGGAGCAGAACCTGTTCCCGGAAGCCCAATTCGAGCTTGTCAAACTACTTGTCAAGCTAATGCTGGATGCCCAAGAGAAATCCCCGGAACACACCAGCACTTTGTTCCTGACAACGCACAGCCCTTATGTGGTGACTGCGTTGAATGTCCTGATGCTTGCATCTGTCGCATACGAGAAGTCACCTGGGCAAGTAGCCTCTTTGGGCCTTGATGGTTATGTGTTGCCCAAGGACTCCTTCTCTGCGTATTGCGTGAAAAATGGGCGGTTTGAGAGCATCGTTGATGAAGAATACCACTTCATCAAAGGAGATTTCCTGGACTCAGTTTCGGAAGAGGTTGACCAGTACACTTATGATCTGAACGCCATTATTTATGATGACACTAAGGGAGAGGCTTGATGCCTACGAAGGACAGCCAGAACAGGACTGGAGCATAAGAACAAAAATATCTGTTTCTGAGCGTGGGCAAAGGTACAATGCCGTGTTTTCGCGGGGACACCTTTCTGCAGCGTATGCTGTTGACGGGGGAATCATCAGAGATTATCATGTTGCAAAATGTGATAAGTTGATTCTTGTGGATGTGGGTGAACCGCACTTCATGGAATTGTTTGTGGAACTGAAAGGAAGAGACATACGACACGCTATTGAGCAGATAGAGGCCACGGTGTGCAACGATTTGTTTGCCGACAACACTGTCACCATAAGGCAAGCAAGAATTGTTGGTCGCAACATACCACGCAATACAGGCAATTCCATAACAGAGAAGGCAAAGAAAAGGTTTCTTGAAAGATACAAATGTAGGCTTGAAATCAAATCAGGTCCAGCCGTAGATAAATTCCCCATCTGATACAGGGGGAAGACGGAAGCGAGCAAATTGTGGGATGTGTCTGTTACCCAGAGCCGCGGCAGGCTGAAAGCCTGGTTCGCATATAGCCCTGGGCAACGCCCTGGGTGAAATGTAGGCGTAGTGAATTCGCCCCATCGGGGCAAAAGCATTGAAATATGTTGTATTGTGAGGTACGCTTTTGCCCCGATGGGGCGTGGGATGTATAACGTGCCTGTTACCCAGGGCGATGCCCTGGGCTAAGTTCTTATGGGGCTTTCAGCCCTATTATATGCGTATCTGTTACCCAAAGCCACGACAGGCTAAAAGCCTGGTTCGCACATAGCTCAGGGCAACGCCCTGGGTGATTGTTTTTCCAAGGGCTTTCAGCCCTTTCCCTGCATCGTGCCCACAGCATGCAAGGCAGACTGGGCTATGTTCCCAAGAGCTTTCATGCCTTTCCATGGAGCACCTTGCGCGTCTCGTGCATGAGTGCGGACTCGGTTTTCCATGTCCAGGGAAACTATCTACACGGTTCCCTGGGTACATGGCGGGGAGTAGTAGCCCATTTTGCCTTTCGTTTCTTTCGCCCCGAAGGTTATATGAAACCCGAAATACACCCTCCTGGCCTGTCAAGTCGCCCTTACCCCCTTCTTTTTTATCCACAATCGCACTTTCAACCCCCTTTTTGCCCACTTTACCCCTAATCCGGGATGTTTCATTTATGTGTTTCATTCTTGTTTTTGGCGTCGCTTACGTCATTCGTCTGATTTTCGAGCTATTTTTTGCTAAATATACCATTCTTCTTGTCCGCTTCTACGACTTCATCGTTCATTTTAGTTCAAATGGCCCTCTTCAGGCAAAAAGTCACTTTTCTACAGTAGTTTCCTGCACACATCAAAGCGTAATAGTGCAATATTTGCCAAAATAACTATTTAATTTGTGAAAATAACGAATTTCCGCATAGTTTCCAAAACTGCAATTTGTCGTTAAGGCAAATAGTACTTTTACAAAAATCACAATATTCACAAAAAATGTATTCAATTTATCAAATTGACGAATTTGCTATTGCATGAAGCGGAATGCTGTGGTAATTTTGCAGTCGTAAAACCTGTGGTGCAGGCGTGTGCCGCTTGTGGATGACCGCTGGCTTCCATCAGCCAGCAAGAGATGAAGAGCAAAAGAAGTGAGTGCCGACAGGCCATCCCAGGGTGACGGCAGCACTGCAAAAACAAATCGAATGAGAACAAACATGCGAACATACATGAGACTTAGAGTACTTGGAATCCTCCTTACGCTAGCACTGGCACCCGCAGGTGCGCTGGCACAGAAGGCTGCCCTCAAGACGAACCTGGTGACCGATGCCACGGCAACGGTCAACTTGGGTGCTGAGTTTTCCCTTGCTCCCAAGTGGACACTTGACCTCTCGGCCAATTATAATGGTTGGGACATGCGGGACAACAAGAAGTGGAAGCACTGGATGATACAGCCCGAGGCGCGCTACTGGTTCTGCGACAAGTTTATGGGGCACTTCATCGGCATCCATGCCCTGGGTGGGCAGCATAATGTGGGAGGCCTGGACATGAACTTCAAGTTCCTGGGCGCTGACTTCCGCCAGTTGCGCGACCACCGCTATGAGGGCTGGTACATGGGCGCGGGCTTCTCCTATGGCTACGCATGGGCACTGGGCCGGCACTGGAACATGGAGGCCGAGCTGGGCATAGGCTACATCTACAGCAATAGTGACAAGTACGCGTGCGAGAAGTGTGGCAAGAAGGTCCAGAAGGACATCCGCCACAACTACTACGGTCCCACCAAGGTGGCCCTCTCGCTGGTATATGTGTTCTAACGTTCAACAAACAGAGAAAATTCCTATGAGACACATTATAGATATGCACACCGCGATGTTCCGCACATGTGGGACTGTGGCCCGTGGCACCCGTCACGGACTCGTGGCTGCCCTCATGGTGCTGGCCTGCATGCCCACGGCTGTGGCACAGAGCGTGGCTGGAGGCCAGGTGAGGGTGGAGAACAAGCAGTTTAAGAGGGTGGGCGACCGAGTGCGTGTGGCCATGGACATCCGCATGGACGACCTTCACCTGGAGTCCAACCGTGGCCTGATGCTGGTGCCCATGATGGTTCATGGCAATGACACCCTGCGCATGCAGGCTGTGGAGGTGCTGGGACGCAAGCGCTACATCTACTGGCAGCGCAACGGCACCACCATGACTCCCGACCCCATCACCGTGGAGCGCAGGCACAATGGCGAGGCCCAGTCCTATGCCTACCATGCCGAGGTGCCCTACCAGGAATGGATGACAGGCTCGCAGCTTGTGCTGGCCGAGGATGCCTGCGGATGCACGCAGACGCTCCTGGGACAGGCGCTCAACACCCAGGGGGGAGATGCCCTGCTGGGCCCCTGGAAGTGTGCCTATGCCTATGTGGAGCCCAAGGCCGAGCCGGTGAAGACGCGCCACGAGAATGGCGTGGCCAGGCTCAACTTCCACCTGGACAAGTATGACATCGTGCCCGACCTGGGCAACAACCAGCAGGAACTGGACAGCATACGCCGCACGATAGACAAGGTCAAGGACGACCCCGACGTGAAGATCACCTCCATCGTGCTGCATGGCTATGCCTCGCCCGATGGCAACTACCAGCACAATGCCGACCTGGCACGCAACCGCATACGCGCCCTCTACCTCTATCTGCGTGGCCTGTACAGTCTGCCCGACGGCCTCTACCGCAACGAGACCACACCCGAGGACTGGGAGGGTGCCATAGCACAGGCCCGCCAGAGTAGCCTGTCACAGAAGCAGGAGGTGCTGGACATCATGCAGAGCGAGATGGATCCCGACCAGAAGGAGGCACAGTTGCGGCTGAAGACTCCTGCCGACTACCGCTATCTGCTTGACAATGTGTTCCCCGGCCTGCGCCGCACGGAATATACGGTCAACTATGACGTGCGCAACTTCAACCTGGAGGAGGCACGACAGTTGATCAACACCCGCCCCCAGAAACTCTCCCTGCAGGAGATGTTCGTGGTGGCCAACAGTTACGAGCGTGGCTCGGAGGAGTACAAGCATGCCTATGACGTGGCGGTGACCATGTATCCCACCGACGAGACGGCTAATGTGAATGCTGCCTATGTGGCACTGGATGGGGGAGACCTGGGACGTGCCGAGCGGTATCTCAAGCGTGCGGGCAACACCCCACAGGCCGAGAACGCACGAGGTGCGCTGGAGGTGATGCGGGGCAACTATGAGGCCGCCAAGCCTCACTTCCAGCGGGCTGGCGAGGCTGGGCTCAAGGAGGCCAAGGAGAACCTGAAGGAGCTGGAGCGCAGGCTGCAATAAAGGGAGTAGGGTAGAGGCGGGCGTGCCTGCCCCTATCGCAAGAGAAAAGAAACAAGAAAACCTGCTGCCCACGCCTTGGCGGGGACAACAGGAACTACAGACTAGAGAATAATATATCACTATTTCATCAATTCTAATTCTTACACGTATGAAGAATTTTAAGCATTACATGCTGGGTGCTCTGACCATGTCAGCCGCACTTGCCTTCACTGCCTGCAGCAGCGACAATGAAGCCCCTAAGCCCGCAGAGCAGATGGGTGGATTCTATCTGCGCCTCAACCTGACAGGCGAGACGACCCGCACAGTGGAGGATACACCCACAGAGAACGCCACAATCGAGGAGAGCGAGGTGAAGGAAGGTACGCTGTATCTGTACAAGGGCACAGCCCTGAAGTTCATGAAGAAGATTACTTCTTCGGATTGGGAAAAGCAGGAAGGCACCTCGAGCAAGACCAACGCCATCGCAGTGAGTGTGAAGAATGTGGATGCGAATACGCCCTACAGCGTATATTTCCTGGCCAATGACGAGGCCAGCAGTCCCCTGGATGGTATCTTTGAGGCCACCACTCCTTTTGCGGACAAGTATGCCGCTGACAAAGGATTTGTGATGTTCAACCAGAATGATTACTCTTGCCAGGCTGACCAGTACAAAGTGACATTCACCGAAGCCAACAAGTCAAAGGACAATCCTGCCAAGATAGAGGGTGACAAGCCTATCAAGATAGAGCGCGTCGTGGCACGTATCGATGCTCCCAAGGTAAGTACAGAAAAAATCAGCGATTCCGAGACAAGCCAGGTTGAGGCCAAGACCAAGGTTGAGAAACTGGAACTGGTGAAGTATGCCCTGTCCAATCTGCCCAAGCAGACCAATATCATGCAGAAGTGGAATGGCAACGACTTTACGATGACAAGTCTTACCAAAGGCTATTTCCAGAAAACTTCCGATTTTGGAGATGAATTGGAGAACAAGGGCAATGATTTCTTCAAGACCACGGCCGAAGCTCCCAAGAACTATGTGTTTGAGAACAAGGCTCTGACCAGCGGAGATGATTATACCGCCATGTACATGCAGTTCAAGGTTACTCTGAATAGTGCAGCAGGCACCGAAACCGAAAAGGACTTCGAGGACGGCACATTCTACCGCTATGACAACAAGATCTACGTTTCACTCAACCAGATTATGAAAAGCATAGGTGGTACCAACCCCTTCGGTGAGGGCCAGGATGTGGCAAAACTGCTGAGTGAGTTGAAGATAAACGAGGCCAAGGAGTGTACTGCCAGCGAGAGTGACCTTGCAGATTTCCGCAGGAACTACAAAGTCGAGGTGTTCCACAAGGGTCTGTGCTATTACAACGTGCCTGTGGAATATCAGAATCCGAAGTTTGACGATTACTACACCACCCTGCGCAACACCATCTATCAGCTGACGGTGAAGAACATCTTCAACATTGGTGCCGATGTGCCCAACGGCAAGCCTGACGAGGTGAAGCCTAACTACTACATCCAGGTAGAGGTGTCGGTGAACCCCTGGGTGCTGAAGACCTATGATGTTGACCTGCAGTAAACCTTACATAACACTATAAACGCTTGTCAGTCCCCTGGAGGCAAGCCCGCCTCCAGGGGGCAGGACAAGTTTACTTGACAAGACTCTCCCGCATGCACGGCATGCAGACACC
>CAVKOT010000065.1:0-13456 GCA_963658045.1 Opitutia bacterium UBA4654 | reverse complement strand
GGTGTATGAGATAGACTATGACCGCCACCTCTACGACGGACACAACTGGCTCTACCTCAATCTGCCGATGGATGAACTGAAGCCCATGGCCATCGCCTCGCTCAAGGACTCGTGCCAGATGTACTTCTCATGCGACGTGGGTAAGTTCCTCGACAAGCAGACTGGCTTCCTGGACCTCAAGAACTATGACTATGGCGACCTCTTCGGGACGACCTTCGGGATGAGCAAGAAGCAGCGCATACAGAGTTTCGACAGTGGTAGCACGCACGCCATGACGCTCATGGCAGTAGATGAGAACGCCGAGGGGAAGCCCACGAAATGGAAAGTGGAGAACAGTTGGGGCAGCACCTATGGCGCGGGCGGCTACCTGATAATGACCGACGAGTGGTTTGACGAGTACATGTTCCGCGTGGTGGTCAACCGCAAGTACTGCACCCCCGAGGCCCTGCAACTGCTCAAGAAGAAACCCATAAGGCTGCCCGCATGGGACCCCATGTTCATGGGGGAGGAGTAGCACTTTAGGTTTTGAGGTTTTGAGGTCGCTTCGCTTTCAGGTTTTAAGGTTATTATACCACTCCTGGTGTGTTGTGGACTATCGGATTTCTTGCGACATACAGAGTGAAAGAACCTTGAGTCGAAGCGACCTCGGAAGTTCAGAACCTTTCCCAGACAGGACAGTGTCTCACCAGTAATCTCTTCCAGAAAGGGGCAAAATCCTTGAAGCGAAGCGACCTTAAAACCTTAGAACCTCATAACCTCAAAGAAAAGATATGGAAACAACAAGACAGAACAAGATAGCGAGACTGATTCAGAAGGAACTCAGTGACATGTTTCAGAAGCAGACCGCCCACATGCACGGTGTGCTCGTGAGCGTGAGCGTGTGCCGCATAAGCCCCGACATGAGCGTGTGCCGTGCCTATCTGAGCGTGTTCCCCAGCGACAAGGCCGAGGAAATCGTGCGGAACATCAACACCAACCAACGGCAGGTGCGCTACGAACTGGGCACACGGGTGGGCAAACAGTTGCGCATCATACCCGAACTGAAGTTCTTCGTGGATGACTCGCTGGACTATGCCCAGCACATCGATGACCTGCTGAAGAAATAAGCCCAGCACGCCCTGACAAGCATGAACTACCGCCTGTTCATAGCGCGGCGCTACCTCTTCAGCCGCAAGAGCCACCATGCCATCAACATCATCAGCGGCATCTCGGTGGCCGGTGTGGCCATCGCCACGATGGCCATGGTGTGCACGCTGAGTGTGTTCAACGGCTTCCGCGACCTGGTGGCCGGGCTCTTCACGGCCTTTGACCCGCAGTTGCGCATTTCCCTCGTCGAGGGAAACAGCATGAGTGAGCGCGACGAGGCCCTGCAGCGGCTGCGCCGGCACCCCTCGGTCAAGGTCTTCACACCCGTCATGGAGGGGCAGGCACTGGTGGTGCAGAATGGCCACCAGCACGTGGTCACCGTGATGGGCGTGGCCGACAACTTCACCCAGCAGGCACGCATAGGCGACATCCTCTATGGCGACGGCTCGTTCTGCCTGCATGCCGATGTGCTTGAGTATGGTGTGCTGGGCATACGGCTGGCCGCACGCATGGGACTGGCCGCCAGTTTCCCTGACCCCCTGCAGGTGTATGCACCCAAGCGGGGCGAGCGGGTCAACATGGCCAATCCCCTCACCTCATTCAACCACGACGAGCTGCAAAGCCCCGGCGTGGTGTTCAACGTGCAGCAGTCCCGCTATGACGACAACTACATCATCACCAGCCTGGGCTTCGCGCAACAGCTCTTCGACCAGCGCGGACGTGTCACGTCGGTGGAGCTCCGGCTCAAGGACGGCGTGTCACTCCAGTCGGCCAAGCGCGAACTGCGTGCCCTCCTGGGCAACCGCTTCAGGGTGGAGGACCGATATGAGCAGCAGGCCGATGTGTTCCGCATCATGCGCATCGAGAAGCTCATCTCCTATGCCTTCCTCACCTTTATCCTGCTGATAGCCTGCTTCAACATCATCGGCTCGCTGTCGATGCTGATGATTGACAAGCGTCAGGACGTGTTCACACTGCGCAGCCTGGGTGCCACCGACAGACAGATATGCAGCATCTTCCTGCTTGAGGGGCGCATGATAAGCCTGGCCGGAGCCATCGTGGGGCTGCTGCTCGGCCTGGGCCTGTGCTGGCTCCAGCAGGAGTATGGCCTCATCAGCATGGGTGGCAGCGCGGGCAGTTTCATCGTCGAGGCTTATCCCGCGAGCGTGCATCTGACCGACCTCGTGCTCGTCTTCGTCACGGTGCTGGTGGTGGGATGGGCTGCCGTGTGGTGGCCGGTGCACTACCTCTCACGCCGCCTGCTCTGACCCCCATGGCCGACATCTACCCCTTTGCACGCCCCCTCTATGTGATGGCCAAGCCCGCAGGTCCCCAGTGCAACCTGCGCTGCCAGTACTGTTACTATACCGAGAAGCAGAACCTCTTCGCCCATGACCCGTGCGGGATGTCGCATGAGATGCTGGAGCAGTTCGTCCAGCACTATATCGAGGCACAGCAGATGCCCGACATCCAATTTACCTGGCATGGTGGCGAGCCCCTCCTGCGCCCCCTCTCCTTCTACCGCGATGCCGTGCGCCTCCAGCGGCACTATGGCCGTGGCAGGCGTATAGACAACTGCCTGCAGACCAACGGGCTGCTGCTCACCCCCGAGTGGTGCCAGTTCCTGGCACAGGAGCACTGGCTGGTGGGCATCAGCATCGATGGCCCCCAGGCCATGCACGACACCTACCGCCGTGACCAGGCAGGCCGGGGCACCTGGGAGCGTGTGATGCGCGGCATCAGCCTGCTCAATGAGTATGGGGTGGAATGGAACGCCATGGCCACCGTCAACCAGGCCAATGTACACGAGCCCCAGGCCTTCTACCGCTTCTTCCGCGACACCCTGGGCTGCCAGTTCCTGCAGTTCACCCCTGTGGTCGAGCGTGAGAACCGCCACAGCGACGGCCGCCACCTGGCCCACATGCTGGATGAGGACAGCCCCCTGGCTCCCTACAGCGTGCGCCCAGAGGAGTGGGGCACGTTTCTCTGTGGGGTGTTTGACGAATGGGTACGGCATGACGTGGGCGAGATGTTCGTGCAACTGTTCGACGCCACGCTGGCAGGCTGGATGGGGGTCGAGCCTGGCGTGTGTGCCTATGCCGAGGAGTGCGGGCACGCCCTGGTGATGGAGCACAACGGCGACCTGTATCCCTGTGACCACTTTGTGTTTCCCGAATACCGCCTCGGCAACATCCTGCGCGAGGGGCTGCCCCTCCTGGCCTATGGCTCCAGGCAGGATGCCTTCAGCCGCCTGAAGCGTGAGGGACTGCCCCGGCAGTGCCGCCAGTGTCCCTGGCTCAAGGCGTGTCATGGCGAGTGCCCGCGTCTGCGCTTCACACGCACTGCCAACGGGGAGCCTGGTCTCAACTATCTGTGTGCGGGCTACCAACATTTCTTCCAGCACGCGGCCCCCTATATGGACTATATGAGGCAGGAGCTCCTGGCTGGGCGAACTGCCGATGGCGTGATGCGCCACTTCTTCCGCCAATAAGGGGAAGTGGGAGGCTCGCTCCTGCCTTCCGCAAGGGGGGAGGCAGGGCATGCCGATACCCCGGCCGACGCAGGGGCATGCGACGACGAACGCAGCACGCTGCGAGGGCACATGCAGGGGCATGCGATGGCCCACGCACCGTGCTGTGCCGAAAGCCCCTCCCTGGCAGGGGGCAGAGGAAGAGTCAGCCACGAGGGCCCTCCACCCCCATGGAGGAGGGCAGGAGGGAGTTCTCCACGCATTTCCGTGACTTTATGGATGTGCTTCAGATTCTATTTCCTAACTTTGCAGCACCAAACACAACAGCAAGGTACGACTATGACCATAGGCATCATCAACGCCATGCAGAAGGAGCATGAGCAACTGGCAGCACTGCTGCAGGACAAGCAGACAGAGAGGGACGGGCATCTGTCCCTCACCACAGGCACTTATGCCGGGCGGCCTGTGGTGCTCATGCAGAGCGGCATAGGCAAGGTCAACGCAGCCGTGGGAGCGGTGGAGCTCATACGCCGCCACGCACCCAGCGTGCTGGTGAACACCGGTGTGGCAGGAGGCATCGATGCCTCGCTGCATGTGATGGATGTGGTGGCGGGAGCCACCGTGGCCTACCACGATGTCGATTGCGGCCCCGAGAACCTGCCCGGACAGGTACAGGGACTGCCCCCCACATTCCCTGCCGACAGCCACCTGCTGGCCATCGCCACCTCACTCGCGACCAGCACCCGCATCGTGCCGGGCCTCATCTGCAGCGGCGACCAGTTCATCACCGACCGCCAGCAACTGGACAGCATCAAGGCACGCTTCCCCCAGGCACTGGCCGTGGATATGGAGAGCGGTGCGCTGGCACAGGTGTGCCACCTCTACGGCGTGCCCTTCCTCAGTTTCCGCATCATCAGTGACACACCGGGGGCAGAGGGGCACTTTGACCAGTACCTCAACTTCTGGGACACGATGGCCGACCGCTCGTTTGCCGTCACACGCGCCCTGCTCGACGCGCTCACGGCACAGCTCTAACCCCACCACCCCTAACCTCTAACCCTATCCACTCTAACCCCTAACCCATCAACGATAAACCCAAGACTCATGGACAAGATACCCAGCTTTACCATAGACCACTGCCGCCTGCAGCGCGGCATCTATGTCTCCCGCCAGGACCAGGTGGGCGGTGAGACCGTGACCACATTCGACATCCGCATGAAACTGCCCAACCGCGAGCCCGCCCTGGGCCAGGGAGCCATCCACACCATTGAGCACCTGGCTGCCACCTACCTGCGCAACCATCCGCAGTGGCGTGACCGCATCGTCTATTGGGGCCCCATGGGATGCCTCACAGGCAATTACCTGCTCATGCGTGGCCGTCTCACGAGCCGTGACATACTGCCTCTGATGATAGAGACCTTCCAGTTCATCGCCGACTATGAGGGCGAGGTGCCCGGCACGGCTCCCCGCGACTGTGGCAACTATCTGCTGCACGACCTGCCCATGGCACGCTGGGAGGCCAGAAAGTACCTGGATGAGACTCTTCTGAAGGCCACCGACGAGAACCTCACTTACCCGCAATAGGGCCTGACCAACAAGCCACGAACCGTCGGACAACCTCTACTCCCAACCTACAAACCATAGACCGCTCCAGCACCCCCCTAACCAATAAAACCTAAGCAATAAACCGCGAAAACGCTCCAGCCATGGACTGCATCGACTTCCACACACATCATCCCTCACGCGAGGGCGAGCGTGTCATCCAGGACGGCCTGGACACCTGGGGCATACACCCCTGGCATGTGGGCGAGCCATATACCCCGCCTGCCAATGCGGGAGGGCTGCTGGCCATAGGAGAGTGCGGACTTGACCCTCACTCACCAGCCCCGCTGGAGGAGCAGAGGCGCGTGCTGGAATGGCAGTTGCACCTGGCGGGAGAGTGGCATCTGCCTGTCATCCTGCATTGTGTGAAGTCCATCGACCCACTCATCGCGCTGCGCAAGGCCATGAGGCCGCATGAGGCCTGGGTGCTGCACGGGTTCCGCGGCAAGCCCCAGCAGTTGCAGTCACTCGTGTCGGCAGGCTTCCATGTCTCCTTTGGCTTCCGCTACAATCCCGCGAGCCTGCTGGCCTGCCCCATGGAGCGGCTTCTGCTGGAGACGGATGATGACCCGCGCCCCGTGAGACTGCTCTATCAGGAGGTGGCCAGCCTGCGCGACATCAGCCCGGACAGCCTTTGCCAGGCCATGCAGGGGCAGTTCAGCACCCTGTTCGCACCACAGCCCCACACCACGGAGGCCACCCCATAAGCCCGCACGAAGCGTATATATGTAATAAATGAACGTGCGCGTGAAGAAAAGTATGGGCACGACTCCGAACTTTTGACAGAAAAACACTAACTTTGTAGAGGCGAAAGCCAACTGGCAGACAATGGAGAAATAGAAACGACAAAAAGCATAGCACCATCATGGAATTTAGAAAGATGACTGCCGAAGAGGCAGCGGTATTGGTCCAGAACGGACAGACCATCGGCCTGAGTGGCTTCACTCCGGCCGGAGTACCCAAGTGCACACCCGCCGAGATAGCGAAGCGGGCCGAGGCAGAGCACGCCGCAGGCCGCCCGTTCAAGATTAGCGTGTTCACAGGAGCCAGCACCGGACAGAGCTGCGACGGCATGCTCTCCAACGTCAAGGCTCTCGACTTCCGCGCGCCATACACCACCAACCCCGACTTCCGCAAGAATGTCAACCGCAACGAACTCAATTACTCCGACCTCAACCTCAGCAACATGGCCACACAGATACGCCAGGGCTACCTGGGACAGGTGCATTGGGCCATCATCGAGGCGTGCGCTGTGGAACAGGTGGGCACGAAGGCACACATCTACCTGACGGCTGCGGGCGGCATCAGCCCCACCATCTGCCGCCTGGCCACCGAGGGCATCATCATCGAGCTCAACGCCTTCCACAGCCCCAAGAGCAAGGGCATCCACGACGTGTATGAGGTGGAGGACCACCCCCACCGCACTCCCATCATGATCACAAAGGCCAGCGACCGCATAGGCAAACCCTATGTCGAGGTGGATGCCAGCCGCATCGTGGGCGTGATAGAGTGCAACGTGCCCGACGAGGCACGCTCCTTCAAGGACCCCGACCCCATCACGACACAGATAGGGCAGAACGTGGCCGACTTTCTGCTGGCCAACATGCGGCAGGGCCTCATCCCGAAGTCGTTCCTCAACCTGCAAAGCGGTGTGGGCAGTGGAGCCAATGCCGTGCTGGGCGCACTGGGCCAGTGCCCCGAGGTGCCCAACTTCAACATCTACACCGAGGTACTCCAGGACGCTCCCGTACAGTTGATGCGGGACGGTCGTGTGCTGAGCGCAAGTGCTTGCTCGCTCACTGTCACCAACGACTGCCTGCGTGGCATCTATGACGACATGGACTTCTTCCGTGACAAACTGGTGCTCCGCCCCTCCGAGATAAGCAACTCGCCCGAGGTCATCGCCCGCATAGGCGTGTGCTCACTCAACACTGCCATCGAGTGTGACATCTATGGCCATGTCAACAGCACCAAGATATGCGGCACGAAGATGATGAATGGCATAGGCGGCTCGGCCGACTTCACCAACAATGCCTACCTGAGCATCTTCACCTGCGGCTCTACTACCAAGGGCGGAGCAATATCCAGCATCGTGCCCTTCGCCAGCCACATTGACCACACCAACCACTTCATCGATGCGGTGATAACGGAGTATGGCGTGGCCGACCTGCGCCACAAGAGCGACATGCAGAAGGCCGAGGAGCTCATCCGTGTGGCTCACCCCGACTACCAGCCCCTGCTGCGTGACTATCTGAAGCACGCCGAGAAGTTTGGCGGGCACACCCACCACGCCCTCTCTGCCGCCTTCGGCATGCACGACACCTTCCTTCGCAAGGGCGACATGCGCCTGACCGACTGGGCTGAATACCTGAAGTGATTCCCACTCCAATCTTGAACATACATAAAAATAGGGACATCCCGGGAGAGGGACAGGCTAAGGGTTTCCTTAGCCTGTCCCTCTCTGCATGAGAAAGCATACACGCGTCATAGAGTCCCCCTTCATTTGTACATGGTTTATAATGCCCCCAAAAAGAACGAGCCAACTGTCATTTTGCAGATTGGCATGTTCTGAGAACATCATAATTTGCCTTTTGTATGACGACATGTACATTTCTCTTCCCCCGAAACTACTATTCGTAACCAAACAGCACAATATCATTACAACACCCAGCAAGTTCCCCGTGTTTTGTTTTGCTGTTGTGTGACATTTACATAACTTTGCTCTTGAAACATAATTCCATCCAGGACTTCCTACAAGAAAAGGAAACTGGTCACCTAAAAGAAGAATATGCTCAATAGCAAAATGAACTGCCGCAGTACAAATATGTGATGGCTTATGAGAAAGTTCTTGTTTATATTATTAGCGTTCTCGCTGGCTACCGTAATGCTCGGAATCCTGCTTGACATGGGTAAAGTGCTTACTGGTTCTATGACTATGTCGGGATGCCTGGTAGGAACGTTGATAGGTGACACGATAAAGAACAAAGGTTCAATAGCGAATGACATGAAAGTGGGGCTTCTTGTGTTAGGGGTCTTGTGCATTCTGCTAATGGGACTTTTTATTGTAGATAACTTCATGCACTTAAACTTGCTACCTGTCTCTATGCCTAAATTGGTGATTGGCATCTTTTGTTTTGCCTCGCTATCTATAGTGGCAAGCATCATTCTCACATGGTATTGGGGGAGACGCAAAAGGGTATAAGAGCGCGTTTCTGCAATTTATGACAATGGGGAAGGAACTGGCCTTAGTTCCTTCCCCATTGTTTTAGAAAGTTTCCTTTTGTTGCCTGGGCGAGGCTCGTCCCTCCCCCTACAGTATCTCGCAGAACTCTATCTTCTCGTTGTTCGGGCCCTGGATGAAGAAGTACTTCGCTCCGTTCTGCCAGAAGTCGATAGTGTTCACGCTGTCGCTCAGCATCGTGTAACCGGCCTGCTTCAACTCATTGTAGAGGCTGTCAATCTGCTTCACATCCATGCAGAAGTGGTCAACCGCGCCGTTCACCATGGCAGGGTCATCGGTGGGGATGACCTCGATGAGCAGGTTGCCCAGTTTCATGAAGGCGAAGTCACGACCGTCAGCGACCGTGCGGCGCATGGCCTCCTCGAAGCCGAGTGTCTTGTAGAAATCCACCGTTCCCTGCACGTCAGTGGTGGGCACGCCTATGTGCTGCACGCCACCCGAGAAGGCGTTCACATCCACGTTCTGCTTGGGGAAATGCTCCTTGACGAAGGTCACTTTGTCGCCAGTAGCCTCCTCGGTGGCTGTCTCTGTCTTGGGAGCCTGTGTGCAGGCCGTGGCAGCCAGGATTGCTGTTGCCATAATCAGTAGTTTTTTCATTTGGTGATATGTTTGGTTAGTGTTCCGAAAAACTCTCTCACTCAATAGTGATACACGAGCGTGCCTCCCTGCACGAGTGTGCGGTGGCTGATGCGCGGCTCCCGCAGCCTGTGCCCATTCCAGGTAATGCGCCTGAGCGGGCGGGTGCCGTCGGCCCTGCCCTCCACACGGATGGTGACCGCAGGCTTCCCCTTCCCCCCGGGATAGAGGGTGACACGGCTGAAGAGAGGCGGGAAGAGCTCGTAGGTGGCCTCGCCCACCACCACGGGATAGAGGCCGATGCTGGCAAAGATGTACCATGCGCTCATGGCTCCATCGTCCTCGTCCATCTCGGGGCAGTAGCCCCGGGGCTGGTTCACAAACGCCCGCCCTACATAGGGCTGCGGGTAGGCGTCGTTGCCGCCATAGCGGTGGGTGACCTCCCCAGTGGCCAGACTGCGCACGATGGGTGCGGTCTTCTCGGGCGCGCCCAGTCGTCCGAAGAGGAAGGGGACGTGTATGTCGGGCTCATTGCCCTGGTTGTAGAGCTCGTCGCGGAAGAACTGCTCCAGCTGCGCGAGCAACTCCTTGCGCCCCACCATCCGCTCCATGCGGTCAAGATACATGGGTGCGCCCCAGCGGTATTGCCAACGCGTGCCCTGGTAGAGGCCGTTGCCGCGCATGCGGGTGTAGGTGCTGTCGATGTCACGGAACTCCCTGGCCCACACCGAGTCGAACACCTCCTCGCCCCGGCGGCTCCACTTCTCGGCCTCCCCCATGCGGCCGGTCTCGCTGGCCAACTGCCCCAGGGCCCAGTAGTCAACCACGGCCTCCAGGCACTGGTCGGGCGAGCGCAGGGGCAGATGCCCGGCCTCGCGCACCATCCCTGGCCATGCCTCGTCCAGGTTGGGGATGCTGATGCCCTGACGGTAAGCGTCGAGCAGGGTGGCTATGGCGTGCTCGGTGCGCACGGTGGGCACACACTCGTGGTCGGTGCTCCAGTCCTGCTTGCCTGTCACATACAGGCTGGCCAGCGACTGCATGATGCCAGCCGAGCGTGCGGGGTCCAGCAGGGTGATGAGGGGAAACTTGGTGCGGTAGGTGTCCCACAGCGACCAGGAACTGTAATAGTCGCCCTGGCCTGCCTCGTGGGCCTGGCCGTCCGTGCCCAGGTAGCGGCGCATCAGGCTGTCGGTGACCTGGAAGGGGCTGTGGAACGTGCGGTAGAGCGAGGTGTAGAAGATGGTGCGCTGGTCGGACGTTCCGCCCTCCACCTCGATGCGCCCCAGCAAGTCCTGCCACTGCGAGGATGCCTCGCTGGCCAGGGTGGCAAAGTCCCGCTGCCACACAGCGGCGGCAGGCACGCGCGCGAGCTCGTCTCCCAGTCCCGTGCCCACCAGTATGCGCACCTCCACGCGGCCGTCCCTGGCCTCGGGGAACACGAGCCTGGCGCGGCCCCCATCTACCGAGTCGATGCGGAAGGGGGTGCTTGCCAGCAGGCGGTAACAGAGGCGGTAATGCCCGCGCCCGCAGGTGTTGCGGCTCACCACCAGGCCCTCGCCCTCCAGGGGAGAGGTCTGGCTGAAGTGTGCCTCATGGACATGCTCAAAGGAGGAGGCCGTGTTGAGTTCCAGCCGGGGCAGTTTGCCCTGCGGGAAAGTGAACTCCTCCACGGCCAGGTGACTGGTGGCGGTGGTGCGGAAGGCCGTGCCGTCCTCCATCCTGACGGCATAGAACCCAGGGCGTGCCTGCTCGCTCGACTTCACGAGGCGTGCCACACAGCCCTCGGCACACGGGAGCAGCGACACATTGCCGCCGCATCCGCTGCCGCCCACGCCCGACAGGCGGTTGATGCTGAAGCCGCTGATGTCGGCCACCTCATAGTCATAGCCCGGGTGCTGACGGGGCTTGCTGTCGGGGC
This sequence comes from Opitutia bacterium UBA4654, assembly GCA_963658045.1. Classification (GTDB taxonomy): domain Bacteria; phylum Bacteroidota; class Bacteroidia; order Bacteroidales; family Bacteroidaceae; genus Physcousia. The sequence goes on along the minus strand of CAVKOT010000065.1, from coordinate 2,560 downwards.
ACACCTGTATCATGCCATAGGGGACAGCCGCCCCAGGCGACATCTGGCCATAGTCGCCAGCCGTGCCGATGAACAGGTTCACCTCACCGGTGTGGTCCTTGTGTGGGGGCTGTGCCGCGCTTGCCCACAGGGGCAGGGCGGCCAGCAGGAGGGTTGCACATGCTTTCATTAGGATAGATGTTACTTGCAATTCTACCACAAAGTTACGCATATTCTGCGAGAAAGGCTGGCATCCGGCAGGGGCAAACACCCCTGCCGCACGCCATTTGGCCCGCCCGGGCGGGCCTGTCAGCGGAACAGCACCCGGCGCAGAAGCCTGGCGAGCCGCTCATAACCGCGCTCGTTGGGGTGCAGGCGGTCAGGCAGGAAGCACGAGGGGTCTATCTGGCCCGAGCCATCGGCCAGGGTGAGCGCGCTGGAGAGGTCATGATAGGAGGTCATGCCATCGGGCGTGATGCTCCGCTCGAGCAGGGCGTTGAGCTGGCGCACGGCCTCCTCCTGTCCGCCCTTGGGCAGGATGCCCATGATGTGCAGGCGCGCCTGGGGCTGGTGGCGGCGTATGAGCGAGGCGATGTCCAGTATGCCCGACACCACCTGGGGGGCGGGCTCGCCATTGTTGGTGCCTATCATCAGGCAGATGTCACGCGGGCTGCAGCCCTCGAGCTCGCCGTGCGCGAGCCGCCAGAAGGTGTTCTCCACACGGTCCCATCCCATGCCCATGTTGGTCACGCGGTGGCCCCGGAAGAGCCTGTCCCACGACTTCGCGCCCCGTGCGATGCTGTAGGCAGGCTCCCCGCCCCAGTAGTGGGTGATGGAGTTGCCTATCATGAGCACCTCGGGGTCGGCCTCGTGGTTGCGCCTGATGATGCTGTTGTGACGCTCCATCCAGTCATAGCCGTCGCGCCGCTGGGTGCATGGCGTGTAGTGGCGCATGGTGTCGGGGCCCACCATGGCCTGGTCAAGCACGCGGGCATAGGCCTGCTCATACTTCATCATGCCCACGTCGCCCAGGTGAACACCCTCGATGAAGTCGTCGGCCGTGAAGCCCAGGTCGGCACGCGTGACATAGTACAGCCCCGGCACACCCTGGCCCTGGAGCTCGCTCACGACACGCCGCTGTATGGTGTCCTTCTGCATCTGCTGGTGATAGGCCGCCGAATGCACGAGTGCCGAGGGGTGGTCGATAAACTGCCCCTCGGCCAGTACGATGGGAGCCTGGCTGGCCGAGCGCAGCCTGGCGATGCCGTAGCGCAGCCGCTCCTCATACTCCTGGGCCGAGAGCTCGGCACAGTTGGGCACACAGTCGATCAGGTAGGCGCGCGCGTCTATCTCGGCCAGCGCGTCAAACAGGGCATGCTCCATCCTGCCGTTGCCCGAGAATCCCAGGTTGACCACGGGACACTCATAGCACCGCTTGAGCCTGGTGCTCCAGATGAGTCCGGGGCGACAGGCCGAGGCCCCGTGGGCTATCGACGTGCCATAGACCACGATGGGACGCTCCTGCGAGCCCTCGACAAACTGGAAGGAGGCTCCCTCGTCGGTGCCCACAGCCAGCCACCTCACGCCGTTATACACGGGCAGGTAGAGCTCGTAGGTGATGCCCTGGCCGCGGAAGTCGGGCAGTTCATGGGTGTCAAAGTAGAACTGCACGGTGTCCGACTTGTTGAGGGACATGTCATAGCGCATCATATTGGGCACCCAGGAGGTGTGTCCGTTGACATCGGTGGCATAGAGGTCGATGCCGGAGTGGCACAGGCTGACCACGTTGGGGTAACTCTTGCCGGGAAAATAAGTGAGGTAGCGCACCCACAGCTGCCTGGCGTTGGTCTGGAACCGCAGTGACACGCCTGGCGTGTGCCGCGAGAGCCGCCACACGGCAGGGGGCACCGCCTGCTCCATCCTGTCGGGCAGGCGGCAGTAATTGCTGTTGCCCGTCTCATGGTTCCATCCTCGTCCGTTCAGCAGGCAGCGGGGCTCCTGCATGGGGTCATGCCACACGGTCTGCGCCTGCGTGCTTGCTGCCAGCAGGAGCGTCAGCGCGGCCATCAGTGAAATGCGCTTCATGTCAGTTTCGTGTTAGTGTTCCTGCAAATTTACGAAGTATTGCGCACACCGCCATCATGCCCTGCCCGCTTTCTGCCAGGGGGCTGGGGGAAAGTGACGAGGCAGGCTGTGGCACGTCCATGGCCAGGAGAACTTTGCCAGCAGGCCAGGCACACTCCCGACAGGGGCCAGGTGAAGTTTCTGTTCGAAAGTTTGGAACACATGTTCGAAAGTTGCGAACATGTGTTCGGTGGTTCGGAACATGTGTTCGCAACTTCCGAACAGAGATTTCAGCACGCCTCGCAGGGCATGCACACTACCCAAGGCATGCCACAAGAGCCGGTATCGAAAAAAAGTGTTTTACTCTTTGTGCTTTCCAAAAAAAGGAGTTAAATTTGCCGCATCACACTGAAATACTGTTTGCTGCCATGAGAATTATCCCTGCCATCTGGCTCATCAGAGAAAGCCTGGCCATCCAGGCAGAGACGACACGCCGCGCCTCTCTCCTGCTCATGCT
>CAVKOT010000064.1:0-13543 GCA_963658045.1 Opitutia bacterium UBA4654 | reverse complement strand
CAAGAGCACCTACCACGAGGAGAAGGGCTGGTACTACACCCTGCGTGAGCAGCCCGAGGTGTGTGACCGCATACTGGATGCCTTTGGCGTGCAGGGTGACAACCGCCACATCATCAACGGCCACGTGCCCGTGCATGCCGCCCAGGGCGAGAACCCCATCAAGGCCGGCGGGCGGCTCATGGTCATCGACGGGGGATTTGCCAAGGCTTACCATAACACCACTGGTATTGCCGGCTACACGCTCGTCTATCACAGCCGTGGATTCCAACTCATCCAGCACGAGCCCTTCACCAGCACGCGCGATGCCATCATGAGGCAGACCGACATCAAGAGCAGCACACAGATTGTGGAGATGAGCGGGCGACGCATCAGGGTGAAGGACACGGACAAGGGGCGGCAACTGCAGACACAGATTGACGAACTGCGCCAACTCCTCTATGCCTACAGGCATGGAATCCTGAAGGAAAACTCCAAGATATAGGCCAACAGGCACTCACCATCCAACACACACGACAATGAGACTAATCAAGATGGCAGGCGGACTGGGCAACCAGATGTTCATCTACGCCATGTACCTGGACATGCGCCAGCGGTTTGGCGGAGACGTGCGCATCGACATCACCGACCTCATGCACTACCACGTGCACTATGGCTATGAGCTGCACAGGATATTCCACATCCCGCCCTGTGAGTTCTGCACCAACCGCGTGGTGAAGAAACTGCTTGAGGGCACGATCTTCCGCATCATCCTGGAGCGGCACCAGCACGGCAGCATGGACGCTTACCGCAAGCCCATGCACTGGCCGTTCCTCTATTACAAGGGCTTTTACCAGAACGAGCGCTACTTCCAGGACGTGGAGCAGCAGGTGCGCGAGGCGTTCACCTTCGACGAGAGCATGCTCAACGGCAGGACACGACTGTGCCTGGAGCACCTGCGTCGCGACCCCATGACGGTGTCCATCCATGTGCGCAGGGGAGACTACACCACCCCCAAGTACTGGCTCACGATGGGCCAGTATGCCAGCACGGCCTATTTCCTCAACGCCATCGAGCGCATGAGCGAACTGATGCCAGGAGCGCACTACTACGTCTTCTCGGACGACCTCCAGTGGGTGCGTGACAACCTGCCACTGGAGAATGCCAACTATGTGGACTGGAACACAGGCGAGGACAGCTGGCAGGACATGATGCTCATGAGCAACTGCCGCCACAACATCATATCCAACAGCACCTTCTCATGGTGGGCTGCCTGGCTCAACCGCAATGCAGACAAGACCGTGATGGCTCCGCGCCAATGGAGCTCTACCCAGCCAGCCACCGACCTGGTGCCAGCCTCATGGATTCTCATCGAGAACATCCCCTCCAAGGACACGCCCACCGAGGGGGCACAGGAGTGAGTCTGCCGTCCCTGGGAGAATGAAATACCCCCTCCGCCTTTCACAAGGCAGAGGGGGCAACCTTCAATCATTATTATGGTTTATTCACATCGTATGTTCCGTCTGTGTGGCAGTCTCACTTGACACGCCTGTAGCCATAGCGGGCCACGCTGCCCAGTTCCTCCTCGATGCGCAGCAACTGGTTGTACTTCGCCATGCGGTCTGTGCGCGACATGGAACCCGTCTTTATCTGGCCAGAATTGGTAGCCACAGCGATGTCGGCTATAGTGGTGTCTTCTGTTTCACCTGAGCGGTGAGAGGTCACGGTAGTATAGCCGTGGCGGTGTGCCATCTCGATGGCATCGAGAGTCTCGCTGAGGGAACCAATCTGGTTTACCTTTATCAATATGGAGTTGGCCGCGCCCATGGCGATGCCCTTCTCCAGGAACTTCACGTTTGTCACAAACAAGTCATCACCCACCAACTGGCACTTGTGCCCCAGCCTCTCGGTGAGCAGCACCCAGTTGTCCCAGTCATTCTCGTCGAGTCCGTCCTCGATGGAGTCGATGGGATAAGTGTCCACCAGGTGCTCCAGGAAGTCTATCTGCTCGCTGGCAGAGAGTTTCTTGCCGTTGGGATCTTTCTGTTTCCCATTCTTGAGTTGCTTGTAGTCATAGAACCACTTGCCTCCCTCCTGCACGGCAAACTCAGACGCGGCACAGTCCATGGCTATCCTCACGTCCTTTCCTGGCTCATACCCTGCGGCCTTTATGGCATCGCATATTATCTGCAGGGCATCCTCAATCCCGTCGAGTGCAGGAGCAAAGCCACCCTCGTCACCCACTGCGGTCGAGAGTCCACGCTGCTTGAGCAACTTGGCCAGGTTGTGGAACACCTCGGCTCCCATGCGCACAGCCTCGCTCTCACTGCTTGCCCCCACAGGGCGTATCATAAACTCCTGGAAGGCGATGGGCGCATCAGAGTGCGCGCCACCATTGATGATGTTCATCATGGGCACGGGCAACACATAAGCGTTTGCCCCACCGATGTAGCGGTAAAGGGGAAGCCCGAGCGACTTGGCCGCAGCCTGTGCCACAGCCAGACTCACCCCGAGTATCGCATTGGCACCCAGGCGGCTCTTGGTGGGCGTGCCATCCAGGGCTATCATCTTCTGGTCCAGGGCGCGCTGCGCATACACGTCATCGCCTACCAGTGCGGGAGCGATGACCTCGTTGACATTCCTCACCGCCTTCAGAGTGCCCTTGCCCAGGTAACGGCTCTTGTCGCCATCACGCAGTTCGAGTGCCTCATTCTCGCCAGTGCTTGCTCCCGAGGGGACAGCAGCCCTGCCCATCACTCCGTTTTCCAGTGTCACATCGACCTCTACGGTCGGGTTGCCACGCGAGTCCAGTATCTCACGGGCATGAATCTTCTGTATCTTCATAACAATATCTCCTTTTCTTATTATTATAATCAGCAAGAGCCGTGAGGCCCTGCAGCCTACATCTCGCTCTTCACCCGACCGATCCAGTCATCCAGGCGGGCCTCTGTCTGGTCACTCTCGTTCACCTCGTCCAGGGCGCAGCCCACCCAGTGCCCGTCCACGATAGACTCTGACTCACAGGGCGCATAGCCATCGGTGCTCATTCCCGCGCCGATGAGGGTGGCGCCGTCACACGCCTTCAGGATGAGGGCCATGGCATTACAGAAGGTGTCAGGATAGCATGTCGAGTCACCGCAACCGAACAGGGCCACCTTCTTGCCCTTGAGGTCACACCGCCTCAGCACCTCCACACCATCATACCAGTCATCCTGTAACTCACCATCACCCCATGTGCTGCTGCCCAGCACCAGCACATCATGGTCACGCACGACAGCCTCGTCCATGTCTGCCACGCTGAACACTTGGTCGGTGCCCAACTTCTCCGCCACGCGCGAAGCCAGGCTCTCACAGGTTCCCGTTGTGGAACCATATACCACTGCAATCTTGTTCATTTCCTCTTGTCTCCGTTTTGTAACACTTCGCGTTGTGGGACTTCCTTATCCCGATGCAAAGGTACGGGCATCCTGCCAATGCCACAATACTCAAAAAGCATGGTTCTCAGATACCCACATTTGAGTACACGCTGTGCTCGAGAGGATGGCTTGCCGGAATGGAGAATGGAGGATTAGGGCTGTAGTGTGTCCTATTCGCGGCAGAACACACGCGGGATTGCGAAAAAAGGCGTACCTTTACATAGTCAACCGGCCACCGCGCCATTACCACACTCACATGACCATCACACTCATCACACTGGCCCTCACCGTGGGGCTGTTCATCTGGGGGCGCGTGCGCGCCGACATTGTTGCCCTGAGTGCCCTGGCTGTACTCCTGGTCCTGGGCATTCTCACGCCAGGCGAGGCCCTGGCCGGATTCTCGTCCCCCATAGTGGTGATGATGGCAGGCCTCTTCGTGGTGGGAGGAGCCGTTCTGCAGACAGGCCTGGCCCGCAGCATAGGCCAGCGGCTGATGCGCCTGTCACATGGCAACGAGACCCTCACCTTCCTGCTCCTCATGCTGGTCACCTCAGTCATCGGTGCCTTTGTGAGCAACACAGGCACGGTGGCGCTCATGATGCCCATCGTGGTGAGCATGGCGGCACAGGCCGGATTTCAGTCCTCGCGCATGCTCATGCCTCTGGCCTTTGCCGGAAGCCTGGGTGGCATGCTCACCCTCATCGGCACCCCACCCAACCTGGTCATCGACGAGACACTGCGCGAGGCGGGCTACCAGGGGCTGGCCTTCTTCACCTTCCTGCCCGTGGGTGTGGTGTGCATCATCGTGGGCACGCTGGTGCTGCTGCCACTGAGTAAGTGGTTCCTGACCCGCAAGGGCGGCACCGATGCCACGTTACCTGCCGATGCCGCGCCCGCCGGTTCCCCAACATCCCGAAGGCGCAGGGGCAAGGCTCCGCTGAAGTCACCCGCCGACCTGGCACGCGAATATGACATCATGCGGCACATACGCCGCTACCGCGTGAGTGGTGACTCCACCGCGCGGGGACAGAAGGTGGGCAGCCTGGACATACAGGAGAACTACGGAGTCTCCATCGTGGAGATACGCAACGAGCGCATGAGGCACCTGTCCCTGCTCAAGGACGTGCGGCAAAGCATGGCCATGGCCAGCAGCGTGCTGCAGGAGGGGGATATCCTGTATGTGACGGGGAGCAATGAGGAGATGGACCGCATGGAGCGCGCGCTGAGGCTCAGCCGGCAGGAGGATGACGCGCTGCACTTCTATGACCTGGGGCTGGTGGAGCTCATCGTGACTCCCGAGTCGAAGGTCAACGGCATGAAGATACGGGAGGCACAACTCAGAAAGAAGTTCAAGATCAATGTCCTGGCCATGCGCAACGGCTCGACCTACCGCAGCGACCGCCTGGCAGAGGCCAAGCTGGAGACGGGTGATGTGCTGCTCGTGCAGGGCAAGTGGCAGGACATACTGCGCCTCAACGATGACAATGACAACTGGGTGGTGCTGGGCCGTCCCGAACAGGCACTCCGCCACGTCACCCTGGACTACAAGGCCCCGCTGGCAGCGGCCATCATGCTGGCCATGGTGGCCATGATGGTGCTCGACACCATACCCATAGCCCCGGTCACCGCAGTCATCATTGCGGGGCTGCTCACCGTGCTCACGGGCTGCCACCGCAGCGTGGAGGCGGCCTACAACACCATCAACTGGGAGAGCATCGTGCTCATCGCGGCCATGATGCCCATGTCCACCGCGCTGGAGAAGACGGGCGTGTCACAGGCCGTGTCATCGGCCCTGGTCAACTCGCTGGGCAGCCTGGGCCCCACAGCCCTGCTGGCTGGACTGTACCTCACCACCTCGGTGCTCACCATGTTTATCAGCAACACGGCCACCGCCGTACTCATGGCCCCCATTGCCATGGTGGCCGCCACCAGATGCGGGGTGAGTCCCTACGCCTTCCTCTTTGCCGTGACCCTGGGCGCCAGCATGTGCTTTGCCTCACCATTCTCCACGCCGCCAAATGCCCTGGTAATGAAAGCGGGCAACTACACCTTTGCTGACTACCTGAAGGTGGGACTGCCCCTGCAGGTCATCATCGGCATGGTCATGGTGGTGCTGCTTCCGCTACTGTTCCCTTACTGATTGGGCAAGGCCCCCTCCCGACCTCCCCCATGAGGGAGGAGGGTCTCCTGTGCACTTGTGCCTACATGGATTGGATGGAGAGGTTGGGATATGGCTGAGCATCGAAAAGCATTGCGCATATATTTACCCCAAGGAAACTTGTATGCCTCCCCAGGCACAAAGCGCAGGGCGCACCAGGAAGCCCCTCCAGGAAAAAGAAGAAGGGCCTGTTCCACCCCACCCTGGCTGCAATCAAGCAAAACGCAACAGGTATGGCAAAAAACATGCATGCCGCTGCGTTGGCCATCGCATGCCCCTGCATAGTTCAACGCAGCGGCATGCGATGGCCAACGCAGCGGCATGCACTTTTTAAAGCATAAGACTATACCTCCTCCCCCATGGGGGAGGTCGGGAAGGGGCTCCCGGTCAGGACAGTATATCCAGGAGTTCTCCGTAGGACGCACATACGTAGTCGGCACCCGCCTCCTCCAGTTCCCTACGGTCGCCGAAACCAAATAGCACACCTGCAGAATGAAGTCCACACTGGCGTGCTCCCTCCACATCAAACTTCCTGTCACCCACCATCAGCACCCCGTCGAGCGTGCTCACGCCCATCTGCCTCAACGCATGATGGATGACATCGGCCTTGGTGTGGAGCGTCCCCTCGCTGTCGCGGGCAAACACATAATCGAGACGCTGCCCCAACTCAGGGAATATCTCCCCCACTACCATCCTGGCCTGGAAGTCCATCTTGCTGGTCGCGAGGGCGGTGCGACAGCCCCTGCGCCGCACCTCATCCAGGAAGTCCAGCACGCCAGGATAAGTGTGCTGGTCATAGATGCCGTGCCTGGAAAACTCTTCCCGGTACACCCGCACCGCACGCTCGACCTCGTCGGGAGAGAGGTGATAGAAGTCACGGAAGGAATCCTCAAGGGGCGGCCCCACAAACGGACGCAGCACACGATAGTCCTCCACCTGGATGCCCAACTGGCCAAGCGCATACTGCACGGTCCTCATAATACCGCTGCCGCTATCGACCAGCGTGCCGTCGAGGTCAAAGAGTAGGGTGTCAAACTTGCCTGTCATGCGCCCTCTCCGTCAGCCAGCACCTCCATGGTCATGCTCACGTCGGCCGTTGGGCGGTCACCCGTGTGCGTCTCCACCTGCTGTATCTTGTCCACCACGTCGAGTCCCTCTTCCACTTCGCCAAACACTGTATATTGGCCATCCAGGAAGGGCGTGCCGCCCACGGTGGTGTAAGCCTCGGTCTGCTCGGGTGTGAAGGAGGGCTTGCCCATCTGGGCACAGGTGGCCTTCGTCTCGGCCACCAACTGGTTCTGCAGGTCAAGCAGCCCTGCCTGGTCACGCTTCTTGCGCAGGTTCATCACCTCGGCGCGGTGTTCTGCCACAAGCTTGTTAAACACCTGCTGCTCCTGCTGCATGGCCAACTGCTTCTCCAGTTGCTTCAGTTCCTGTGGCTTATACACCTTTCCCCACACGATGTAGAACTGGCTTCCACTGCTGGCCCGCTCGGGGTTCACCTGGTCGCTCTGGCGTGCTGCGCTCAGCACGCCACGCTTGTGGAACAGTTTGGGATAGACTATCTCGGCAGGGATGTTGTAGCCAGGGCCACCCGTGCCCAGCGGCTTGCCTGCCGGTGCGCCCTTGCTCTCGGGGTCACCGCCCTGTATCATGAAGTCACGGATGACACGGTGGAAGAGCGTTCCGTCATAGTATCCCTCGGATGCCAACTTGAGGAAGTTGTCGCGATGGAGCGGGGTCTCGTCATAGAGGCGAACCACTATGTCGCCCTCTGAAGTGTGTATCTTTACTCTTTTCATAATGATTTGTGGTTATTCTGAAACAAATGTGCGACTCGCTCCAGCCATTCCTGGTCGGTGGAGTCAAAGGTGTCCGTCTCGCTGCTGTCGATGTCGAGCACAGCGAAAACGTGGCCTGCGGCATCGGCCAGGGGCACGACTATCTCACTGCGTGATGAGCTGGAGCAGGCTATGTGGCCCGGGAAGAGGTTCACGTCGGGCACCACCAGGGTGTGTGCCTGTGCCCATGCCGTGCCGCACACGCCCTGGCCACGCCTGATGCGCGTGCAGGCCATGGGGCCCTGGAAGGGGCCGAGCACCAGTTCGTCACCTGCTGCCACACGGTAGAACCCCACCCACATCCAGGGGTAAGGATGGGCCTCTCCGCCACTGGCAGGAGTCCCTCCTGTGTCGCCCCGTGAGGGAAAGGCTGAGGGGGCGAATGTCTCCCACAGCATCGAGGCCACATTGGCCATGTTGGCAATCAAGTCACTCTCGCCCTGCACCACAGCCTCAATCTGGGGCAGCAGTGCGGCATAACGCTCGGCCTTGGAACCGCATGAGAGAGTCAGTTGCTCGGCCATCTACTCCTCCCCCTCGACCTTGATGGGCCTGAAGTACATGTCCCGCTCGGCCTTCTCACGTGGGAAGGTGAAGTAGATGCAGGTGGCCTCGGTGCACACGCGCCCCTCTGCGTCCATCAGTTCAGCGTCGATGGTGTAAAGGTTTCGCCTGTTGTCACGGATGCGGGCGCGCACCGTGAGCTCGCCGCCAGTGGTGGATATGGGATGGCGATAGCGCACCTCCATCTTCGAGGTCACGCCTGTGGTCTGCAGTTTGCGCATGACCACCCAGCCGCACACCTCATCGAGCAGCAGCGCGTGGATGCCCCCGTGCAGTGTGTTGAGCCAGCCCTGGTAGTTGGCCGAGGGCTGCCACTTGGCCACGATATCGTCCCCCTCCTCGTAAGGCTCCAGGTGTACGCCAAAGGGGTTGTTGGGTGCGCAGCCTATGCAATTGTATCCCTCGAGTCCGAGCCAGGGGTTGATGAGTTTCTTTCTGTCCATTGTCTATTTGTGCTTATTGAGAAGTTCGTGCTTATCTACCACCACATATACGGTGTCGATGACGTGTCCCGCGCGCATGCCAGCCTGCTTGAGCGGGTTGGCGAAGTCCTTGTCAAGCACGGTGACACCATCTACGAAGTAGTCCGTCTCGCCCCTGTTGGTGAAGACATTCTTGAAGCCCCACACCTCGTGGTAGCGTATCTTGAGTTTCCAACCCTCCACCTGTGCCTGCTTCATCAGTTCAATGAGCGAGTCCTGGTCGTCACGGTCGTTGTCGAAACTGAATGAGAAGGGCTCGCCACTGGTGTTCATGCCCGTCTGCGTTAGATTGAGCCTTCCCTCCCAGGAGTCATAGATGACTCCCTTGCGGGTGAACTCAATGAGGTTTCCCACCTTCTCACCATTGGAGTAGTTCTCCTTGCATCCCTGCAGGAGCGTGCCACACAGGGCGATGGAGAGGGCGAGCATGCCCCTCCCTATGCTTTTCCCGAGTCTCATCATCGCGCTATTTCAGTTTGTTTCCGTCGCTGAATGCGTTGCCCACGCGCTCTCCCAAGGCTATGTAACCATTGTGAACGGGGTCGAAGGTAATCAGTCCCATGCGCTGGACATCGGGCTTCCCGTCAGCAGCCAGGCAGTCCTCGCGGCACACGATGTTGACCACCTCGGCAATGAGATAGTAGCCCGTCTCGCTCTCGTTCAGTTTCTCCTTGATACGGCACTCCATGGTCATGGGGAAGTCAGTAAAGACCGGGGCATCGATGTGCTCGGCATGCTGGGCTGTCCATCCCGTGTGGGCCATCTTGTCGGGCGTGTTCCTGGCACTCACCAGTCCCACGTAATCGGCAGCGGCAAGGGTGTCACGGGTGGCAAAGGCAATGGTGAACTCCCCCTTCCTGTCGAGGTGCTCGGTGGTGGCATGCTTGCCCATCGACACCATCACCTCGTGCATGTCCCATGTGCCGCCCCATGCGGCGTTCATGGCATTGGGGGTTCCATTCTCGTCATACGTGCCGATAATCAGCACAGGCTGTGGCAGGAGCCACGCTCTTGGACCAAAACTTTTCATTCTTATTCCTCCGTATGATGCCTGCCACAAGGGCGGCAGGCCATTGTTACACCAGGACAAAGGTACGCCTTTATTTATGAAAGAGGAGAAGGGAGGTAGCAAAAATAAGGGGCGAACTGCCAGAAACCCACGTCAGAGCGTGCCATGGGGCTCAGGCATCCTGCCTGGGGAACTCCAGCCACATGTTCAGATGGAGCAGTCCCTCCATCATGAAAGGCTCGGAGATGGGCACGAAACCCAGTTTCTCATAGAAGCCCTGCTTGGTTGCCTGCGACTCTATGAAGATGCCGGGCTGCCCTGGGAAGAGGTGATGGGCCAGGGTGATGGCCTTGCGCATGATGATGGCTCCGTAACCCTTGCCCCGCACGGTGGTGATGACACGCCCGATGCTCATCTTGGGCAGTTTGGTGCCAGCGGGACAAATGCGGCACTGGGCCACCTTCTCACCCTGACATTCGAGCCACAGGTGTACGGCCGTCTGGTCATGGTAGTCGATATCCTGATAGACGCAGTCCTGCTCAACCACAAACACCTGGGAGCGCGTGTGAAGCAGGGCATAGAGTTCATCGGTGGTCATTTGCGCGAAGGTGCGCACCTGCAGGCGACATCCATCGGGCAGGTTCTGTTGCAGGAGTTCAGTCTCCTGGGCTGTGATATTCATGTGTCTGTGCTTGTCTGTTGATGTGCAGGGCAGGAGTCCCCGCCCGATAGTGGCTGCAAAGGTAGCGGAAAAAGCAGGGCAGCCCAAGGCTTTCGGGAAGAATTGTCCGCCAGCACACACAAGCAGGGGGCAAGCGCCAGTGCGCCTGCCCCCTGCGGTAAGTGGAATGAGAGTTCGCGTTTACTTCACCAGCACCTTGCGTGCAGTGCCGTCCTGGCTGCGCAGGATGTTCACGCCCTTCTGGCCACGGCCCAGTCGCTGTCCGGCCACATTGTAGCGTGCGGCTGTGGAGGCGTCGCTGCCATCGCCGATGCCACTGATGTCGGTGGGCATGCTATAGGGGACGGTGAGGAACTGTATCTTGCCCTTCTGCACGGCCTTCACCGTCACGGCAAACTGCTCGACAGGGTTGCCTGCCACGGTGAGTTTGCCATCCGAGGTGAGGGTGACGCACTCCTTCAGTTCGGCAGGCAGTTCATCGGCCAGGCTATAGGTAACTGTGGCAGCTGCGTCATCGAACAGGAAGAGGGTGCCCAGGTCTATCTCCTTGCCATCAGTCTGCACATCTGCGACCTTCGCCTCACGCTCTCCGTTAAAGTCATCCAGGCAGAAGTAGGCCGGAGTGTTCAGTCCCTGGGTACTTGTATCAGATCCGCTGATGGAGTAAGTCACGCTGGTCACCTTGCCCAGGGGGCGCAAGTCAACCCACTGCCAAGTGTCCAGGGCATAACGGTCGGCCTCGTTGGCAGAGCGGTAGTCGGCCAGGTAATAGTCCAGAGTGCTCTCGGTGCCATCGGCCTTGTGGCCAGTGAAGGTCACCTTGAGGTAATCGCCCTCGGCGAACTTGTGTGCCATGGCGTAACCCTCCTTGATGGCTGTGAGCGCATAGGCGTTATTGGTCACATAGCAACCGCGTATGCTGTCGCCCTCCACCGGGCTGTTGAGCACCTGGATGGCTCCCTGCTCATAACCCACAGCGTAGTTCTCTGACCCGCCATGGCCACTGCCAACGGCAGAGTTGAACTGATCGCGCATGAGCACATCGAAGTTTGTGGCCGTGCGACGGGAGTAGGCAAAGCCACCCCACGTGTCATACTCGGCCATGCTGCGGTTCTCAAAGGAGTAGGAGCCGCTCACGAAGGAGCCCTGCATCTCCTCAAGTCCCCAGTTGTTCTGTGCCAACTGCCCCTTGGTGTCAGGTCCCCACCAGAAGCCATCCTGCTCCAGGAAGAGGTTCTCAAAGGTGGCAGCCACGGCGTCACCTGTCACAATCACGCGGCAAGTGTCGCTGGCCTGCTTGCCATTGGCATCGGTCACGGTGAGATAGTAGAGGTCACACTCCTCGGGAGCGTACTCCACCGATGACTCACCCAGCGAGTCCAGGGTGGCCGTTGCCACCTCGATGTGCTTGCCATTGGTCCACACGATGGAGAAGGGGGCTGTGCCATCGGCCACGTATGCGGTGAAGGTGGCCTTCTGACCCTGCTCCACACTCTCGCTCGCCTGGGCCACAGCGGCCACATCGGGGATTTCGACAATCACCTCGCCGCCTGCCACGAACTTGTCAGTGGCATAGACCTCGCTGGTAGTCCCGCGCAGACTCATGAGCACAACGTAAGCCACATACTCCTGATCCTTGGTAAGGCTGGCCAGCGTGAGGCTGGCCTGTGCGTTGGAGCGCACTACCATCATCTGTTCTGAGGTCATCAGGTCATCAGCCGTGGGGGCGGGATCGCCAGCGGGCTTCACCAGGGCAAAGAGGACTGCACTCTTGTCGGCCTTCACCAACACATCGGCCGACTCGTCGGTGATGTTTGCGATGGCGGGATAGCCCTCCAGGAGCACGGGAGCCGACTCGTCGGCATCGTACTCATAGGCGCCCATCGTGGGATGCTCTGCGTCACGCTGGTGGCCTGACAGGTCGGTGGCCACGAGAGCGAGAGGCATTGCGCTGCGCAAGTTGCCCTCCTTCTCGGGCTCCAGCACCTCGTCGCTGAGGAAATCTACCTGCTCGTTGTAACTGTCTGACTCCTGACTCACGGCCTTCCAATCCTCGAAGGTGGCGTAGTCAGACTTGTCATAAGCAAAGGTTTTGCCGCTTGTGAAGACAGCATTGTGGGCAAAGTGAACGGTGGGAGCCACGTTCTGGTTGTAGCAGCGATAGACGTAACCGCTGTCACGCACCTGCATGATATTGTTGACCACATACACTTCCTCGCCCTGTGCATTGTTGAGATACAACGCCACCGTGGGGGTGCTTGCGTGCATCAGCACACTGTTGTAGGTGATGTAGAGGTGGTCGCACTGGCTGCTCACCTTGATGCCCGAATTGCTGCTGCTGGATCCGCTCACCATGATTTCATTGTTGGCAATCAGGGCAGGAGCGTCGGCTGTGCCATGGGCCTCGCGCAGGTAGATGGCAGCGGCCTCGCGCTCGGTGTCCAGCATGAAGGTGTTGCCCTCGATGGCAAACGACTCGCTGTAGGGGTCACGCACCTGTCCGTCAAAGCCATAGAAGTTGCTGGCGGTGGTGCCGCTGTTCTCGATGCGGTTGCCACGTATCTTCGCGCCCAACTCGTCCATGCAGTAGATGGCCTTGGAACCCTGGTTGCGCAGGATGTTGTTCTCGATGCGTCCGCCACGCTCCTTGGGCAACTTGATGATGCCAGTGCCACCCATGCGCACACCGATGTAGCCACCCTCAAGCAGACAGTTCCTCACGGTGAGGTAGTCATTGTTCTGATTGGCCTCACCCCTGGCATAAGTATATACCAGGTTGATGTCATCGCCATAGGAAGTGGTCTTCTCGGCATGGATGTAGCAACTGTCTATGGTGACGTGGCGACTCATGTTCTTCACATGCACCACACCGGGGAACTTGGTGTCGGCTGTGGTCACCTCCACCCCACGCAGCGTGAACCAGTCGGCTCCGCTGATGGTGAACGCGCCAAACTCAGCAAACATCTTCTCGTCGCTATAGCCAGGCTCGTTGTACTGGTCATAGTATATCTTCACGTCATGCCAGTTGCCTGTCTCGCTCTGCATGGTCACTGTGTTGACCGATGACGCGCCCTTGATCTCGGGCACATTCACGAGTTCATTGTAGATGCCGCGCTTTATGTTGATGGTCACAGGGCCATCCACGCCATCCTTTATCGCGTTCACAGCAGCCTGGATGGTACCATAGTCGGCACCCGCACCCACAGTGACAGTCCCATGGAAGCCGTCCTTCACCTGGGTGGCAGCCACCAAGGGAGTCTCCACAGCCGTCTGCTCACCATTGCCCACAATGGCGGTGAGTGACGCGCTCAGGCTGTCACCGGCCTGGGCAGTGGGGTTGATGTCATAGGCCAGCCAGAACTTATACACACCGGCCTTGGTCACCTTGTAACTTCCATCGACAGTGGCCTTGCCG
>CAVKOT010000063.1:0-13594 GCA_963658045.1 Opitutia bacterium UBA4654 | reverse complement strand
ACTACTTTATTCATAATTGGCCTGTGTCACCAACCGGGAATATCCGCTGACCCATTCTAAGGCAGTTTTTCTTTGAAGAACAAATAAATAGGGGGGGGATGTCCGTAAGGACATCCCCCCCCTATTTATTATGAGCCGATAGGGGGACTCGAACCCCCGACCCACGCATTACGAATGCGTTGCTCTACCAACTGAGCCATATCGGCAAGCCACCATGGAGCGATAGACGGGACTCGAACCCGCGACCCTCGGCTTGGGAAGCCAATGCTCTACCAACTGAGCCACTATCGCATTGTTGACAGGTGCAAAGATACATCTTTTTATTTGAATAAGCCTTATGTTTGGACTAAAATTGTACGCTTCCTCATTCCTTGTGGGGGCGTGTGAGGGCTGGCGCAGGCCTGACGCTGGTCACATGCAGTTGGCCCCCTGACACCTGGAAAGATATCTCCAATGTGGAGAATGGCAACACATAAGTGCGCCCAGGGTCGTCCTGGTAGTGAGGGCGGGGGTCAGAGGCGAGTATGGCACGCAGGCTCTCGCGCTTGTCCTGGGGAATAAGGGTCTCCAGCGGGGTGGGTATCTCCACTGTGAGGGGCTTGATGAGCTCGTTCTGTTCCTGGGCAAACCCTCCCCTTGCCTCGGGGTGTGCATCTACATAGGGCAGATATGGTTTGATGTCGAGGATGGGTGTGCCATTCATGAGGTCGGCTCCATCCACAGTGATGACGGGGCCCTGCGGTGTGTGTAACTCGATGGAGAGGATGCGCACGCAGGACAGGCCGATGTGGTTGGGACGGAAGGGACTGCGAGTGGCCCACACGCCCATGCGCTGGTTGCCACCCAGGCGTGGCGGGCGCACCGTGGGTCGCCAGGGCTTCCCGTCATGAGCCTGACTGAAGTCCCACAGAAGCCAAATGTGGCTGAAGCCGTCAAGGCCGCGCAGGGCATCGGCATTGCGGAACTCAGGTGTGAAGATGATGCGGGAAGTGAGCCCTGTGACCAGTCCGCTCTGTCGGGGCACCCCAAACTTGGTGGGGAAGTCACTCTCGATATGTGCTATGATGGAAAAACCATCCCTGTCCCCATCTTTTTCCACCGAGGGAGAGGAGCAATGGGGGCCACCAAATTCCTCTTTCATGTGTGAGTCCATACCTTTACATCCTTATTATTAAGAAACTCACTGTTTGCTGCTATGCAGGAAACGCAGCATGTAGAGCACTCCTGCCGTGGTGAGGCCGAAGGGGAATGCCCACCATACGCCCGTGATGCCCCAGTGGCAGGGAAATCCAAACAGGTAGCCCAGTGGCAGGGACACCAGGAAGTAGGCAATGAAGGCGATCCACACCATGGGCTTCACGTCGGCCATGCCACGCAGGGCATTGGCAAAGACGCATTGCATGGCATCACTATACTGATATACACACAGGGGGATTATCAACGAGGCTACCATGACAGAGACCTCGGCATTGTCGGTGAACAGACCTCCCAGATGATGCCTGAACAGGAAGATGGGCACGGCCAGCATGGTGCCCATAATCCAGGTGAGGTGCAGTCCCGCAAAGGCCACGTTGCGTGAGTCAGCGATGCGGCCCTTGCCACGAAAGTAACTGACGGCTATGGCCACGGCTGCTGCCATCCCATAGAAAAGCATGAAGCAGAGCTGGCTGATGGTGATAACTATCTGGTGGGCCGCTAGTTCGGTGCTGCCCAGCCATCCAATGTAGAATGCGCTCAGACTGAAGGACGCGCTCTCCATGCCCATCTGCAGCATGACAGGCAGTCCCATGTGAGTGAGCTCGCGCAGTGAGGCACGCTCCACATGGGACTGGTCATAGCAGTCACGGTGCTTCTCATATCTCGTGGAACAGCGGAAGACGAGCAGCATGACCGCCCACATGGCCACACGGCTCAGCAGGGTAGAGGTGCCCGCACCCAGCAGACCCATCTCGGGCAGGGGGGCTATGCCATAGATGAGCAGCCAGTTGCCCACGATGTTCATCACATTGCCACCCAGAAGCACCCACATGGGCAGCCTCGTGTCCTGCAGGCCATCGGCAAACTGCTTGAAGGCATTGAACATCATCTGGGGCAAGACGCTCAGCGTGAGCACCAGCAGGTAAGGGCGCATGAGGGGAACGAGGTGGTGGGGTAGTCCCAGGGAGTCCATAAACAAAAAAAGCACAGCCATAACCGCCATCAGCGCGCTCGCCATCAGGGCATTGGCCACCAGGCTGTTCTTCAGTTTGCCACCTATCAGGTGACAGTTGCCCTGGCCCAGCAATGCGCCCACAACGGGAGTGAGACCATAGGAGAATCCCATTCCCGCGATGAGCACCATGCCCATGATATTATTGACGAAGCCCGCTGCGGCCAGTTCGTCTGTGCCGTAGTGACCTATCATTAAAGTATCAGCAAAACCCATTATGATAGTGCCCAGTTGGCCTATCATAATGGGTATGCCCAGTGATAACAGTTTAGGATAATGCTTGCAGTACTTTCCAGTCATTATGGTGTGGCTTTAAGTGGGTGCCACCCTCGTTCCGGGCGGCTCTCGCCCTGCCCTTTTGGGCAAAGCGACTGCAAAGGTACTCCTTTCCTGCTTAATTGCCAAATGTCAAGTGCTCGCCGTCAGCATCCACACGTATGGGACGCTCCTTGTCCAGTTTGCCAGCCAGCAGGGTCTTGCTCAGGTCATTGAGCAGGAGCCTCTGTATGGCTCTCTTCACAGGCCGTGCACCGAAATCGGGGTCGTAGCCTGCGTCGGCCAGCAAGTTGATGGCGGCATCGGTGAGTTCCAGTTTCACTCCGTTCTGAGCCAGCATCTTTGTGACACCGTTGATTTGGAGTTTCACCACCTGCCTGATCTCATCCAGTGTGAGCGGCTTGAAGATGATGGTCTCGTCGATACGGTTGAGGAACTCGGGCCTGATGGTCTTCTTCAGCAAGTCAAGCACCTGCCTCTTGGCCTCCTCAGGATCCTTCGTGACCTGGATGATGTGGCTGCCCAGGTTGCTCGTCATGATGATGATGGTGTTCTTGAAGTTCACCGTGCGGCCCTTGGAGTCGGTCAGACGTCCATCGTCCAGTACCTGCAGCAGGATGTTGAACACATCGGGGTGAGCCTTCTCTATCTCATCGAAGAGCACCACCTGGTAGGGCTTGCGCCTTACGGCCTCGGTCAACTGGCCACCCTCATCATAGCCCACATATCCTGGAGGCGCACCAATCAGACGGGAGACGCTGAACTTTTCCTGGTACTCGCTCATGTCTATTCGCGTTATCATCTGCTCATCGTTGAACAGGTAGTCGGCCAAAGCCTTTGCCAGTTCCGTCTTACCCACACCCGTGGTGCCCAGGAAGATGAAGCTTCCGATAGGTCTCTTCGGGTCTTGCAGGCCAGCACGGCTGCGCCTTACAGCATCGCTCACAGCCTGTATGGCCTCGTCCTGGCCAATGACACGCTTGTGCAGTTCCTCTTCCAGATGCAGGAGTTTGTCCCGCTCGCTCTGTAGCATGCGGCTCACAGGTATGCCTGTCCAGCGGCTTACCACATCGGCGATGTCATCAGGAGTCACCTCCTCCTTGACCATAGCCTCGGCTCCCTGTGTGTTGTGCAGTTCATCCTGGATTTTCTTGATGTCCTGCTCCAGTTGCTGCAGTTTGCCATAGCGTATCTCGGCCACACGTCCGTAGTCGCCCTCACGCTCTGCCTTCTCGGCCTCAAACTTCAACTGCTCCATCTCCTGCTTGTCCTGCTGGATCTTGTTGACCAGGGCACGCTCGCCTTCCCATTTGCTGCGGAAAGTCTTCTCCTGCTCCTGCAGGTCGGCAATCTCCTTGTTCAGGCTCTGCAACTTCTCTGAGTCACCCTCGCGCTTGATGGCCTCACGCTCAATCTCCAACTGCTTCAGCCGGCGGGTGAGCTCATCCAGTTCCTCGGGCAGTGAGTCACGCTCCATGCGCAACTTGGCTGCGGCCTCGTCCATCAGGTCAATGGCCTTGTCGGGCAAGTAACGGTCGGTGATATAACGTGTGGAGAGTTCCACGGCAGCGATGATGGCATCATCCTGGATGCGTACGTGGTGGTGGTTCTCGTAACGCTCCTTCAGTCCACGCAGGATGCTGATGCTGGCAGCCGTGTCAGGCTCATCGACCATCACGGTCTGGAACCTGCGCTCCAGGGCCTTGTCCTTCTCGAAGTACTTCTGGTACTCGTCCAGTGTGGTAGCACCTATGCTGCGCAACTCACCCCTGGCCAGTGCCGGCTTCAGAATGTTGGCTGCATCCATGGCACCCTCGCCCTTGCCGGCTCCCACCAGCGTGTGTATCTCATCGATGAAGAGGATGATGCGTCCCTCGCTCTTGGTCACCTCGTTGACCACGCTCTTGAGTCGCTCCTCAAACTCACCCTTATACTTGGCACCGGCCACCAGCGCACCCATATCCAGACTGTAGAGTTGCTTGTCCTTCAGGTTCTCGGGCACATCGCCACGCAGAATTCTGTGGGCCAGACCCTCCACGATGGCTGTCTTACCAGTACCCGGCTCACCTATCAGGATAGGGTTGTTCTTTGTGCGGCGGGAGAGGATTTGCAGCACTCGTCTGATTTCCTCATCACGGCCTATCACAGGGTCCAGTTTACCTGCACGTGCCTCATCTACGAGGTTACGTGCATACTTGTTCAGACTTTGGTAGGTGTCCTCGCTTGACTGGCTTGTCACCTTCTGGCCTCCCCTCAGCTCGTTCACGGCGCGCTTCAGCTCGTCCTTCGTCAAGCCCATATCCTTCAGTATCTTGCTGGCTGTGCAGTCGGTGTCGGCAATGGCCATCAGCAGATGCTCCACTGACACATACTCGTCACCGCCCTTCTGTGCCAGGTCCTCGGCTTTCTGCAGCACCTCGCTTGCCTTCTGGCTCAGGTAGGGCTGGCCTCCCTGCACCTTGGGCAGACTGCTTATCTGCGCGTCAAGGGCCTGCTGCACGGTGGTGGGGTTCATGCCCAGTTTCTGGAAGATGAACCGTGTGACCTCCTCGGCCACCTGCATCACTCCGCTCAGCAGGTGCTCAGGCTCGATGGCCTGCTGCCCCTGACGCTGTACGCGCTTGAGAGCCTCCTGCACCGCCTCCTGGGCTTTGATTGTATATTTGTCCATGTTCATATCTTGTTCTCCTTTCTTTCTTTATTTTCTGTTTCTGCCTATAAGGTAACAATAAGTGTGCAACATGCTGGTCATCAGACATTTTGTCGTTTCTGTGGACAAGGTGGCAGGGCTGAATGCCCATGATGTGCCATTCCTGCCCGCCGCGATGCCCTGGCGTGTGTGCTATACATATTATATATATGGCATCAAGGCGTCTCTGACTATTCCTCTGTCAGTCCTGCGTCATCGAGCAAGTCCTCTATCAGCAACCTCAGAGCCGGAATCCCATTCTGCACGGTCTCCCACAGGTCGGTGGGCTGTATGGTGTCATAGCCTTGTATCAGCGAATGCCTCATTCCCACGATGTCATTCCAGGGCAACTGCGGATGGGTGGTCTTGAACTCCGTGGTCAGCAAGTACGATGCCTCGCCTATGTTCTCCATCAGTTTCACAAAGCCAAAGAATATGATAGGATTGGCTATTGCGTCCTCATAATCATATTTGTCTTTGTACCTAAGTAGCGTGTGACAAGTCTGGAGCATGTGTTCCAGGTGTCCCTTGTCCTTAATAGCCTCTCTCATAAGGTTGAAACTTTATTATGGTTAGTCTTTTTGGTTCGAATGGAGGTCGGTAGTCTTACCGTCCCGTCACAAAGGCATGAGTCCACGGCCTTTCCTTGGTGGGCTGGCGGGCAGGATGTGATTGCAGTTTAGAAACAGTTTTCCGCATACTTGATGGAATGTTGTCGATAGATTTGCTGTATCCATCTGCAAAAATAGCACTTTTGTCTAACAAGAACAAACGTTAGAAAGACAATTTATAGTGGGCGCATAAATTATATAAGTCGTAAAATCGTATGCGTTAGGATTTGGCACCACTTCATCAGTCACCGAATTGCTTTTGAAGGTATCTTGGCCGTTTCCCATTTCGTGTTTTGTGCCATAACCGCCTTCAAATACTCTTTTCCTAATTTCTCTAGTGTCTTCTTTACCTTGTATTCTGTACTTAACCACCCAAAAGAATTCTTTAAGGCGCGCTCCAAAATGTCTGAACTATCCTCGTTACCCTTTTTCCCATTTTTAGACGCAAACATATTGGTCTGTAGGATAAGAGTGGATTGTTTATTCATCGGGAAACTCAGTGGTGTTGAGCAGTTCCTCTATCTGTGGCTTCAGCGTGGGGATGTCCTTCTGTATCGTTTTCCAAAGGTCAATAGGCTCAATTGTATATGTATAATAGCCATGCACAAGGACATGCCTCATCCCCACCATGGCTGCCCAGGGCAGTTGTGGATGGGTATCCTTGAATTCCTTGGTCAGCATGTATGATGCTTCACCTATGATTTCAACCAGTTTCGCAAAGCCGAAGAATGTCACGGGATTACTTGTCACACTTTCGTAATCGTACTTGTCCTTATACTCAAGCAGCGTATCGCAGGCCTGGAGAATGTGTTCCAGGCGTCCTTTGTCCTTAATTTTGTCTCTCATAAATAAGAACTCTGTCGTGTTTTGCAGATTTTTGCGCAAAAGGCAGCAAGCGGCCTTCTTCAACCAAATCTACTGGTTTGTTGATGGTTTTCTCCAAATTGACCATTATCTGAGCAATGGTCATTAGGGAGAAATTGTCATCCCTAATATACCTCACCAGCAGGTCAACATCACTTTCGGGTGTCTCCTCGCCGCGCGAGCATGACCCGAAGAGCCAGGCCTTCTCGATGGGCTGGGTGGCCAGAAACTCCTGTATCTTGGGAATCATCTCCTGTACTTCCTTGCTAAGCATAGGCGGACAAAATGATTGGTTTCTGCTGCGAATGTACTTCATTTATTTCAATGGAGCAAGCATGCGGCATGAAAAATCTCCGCAAGGCGGCCGTCTCGTGTACCAGAGGAGCTGTTGTGCCAGTGTATGCTATGTTACAAAGCAATACAAGCGCACTGAAACTGCAGTTTCTGTACGCTTGCGCTTTCCTGGTACTGGGCTTTCTCTCTCATCAATGGGCCAAGGCTCAACAAGGAACACTCTCTGTGCCTTGAAGTCCATTCGTCAGTATAATGAGAGAAAAGCGACAGAAGCCAAATTCTTAATTCAAAATTCCTAATTAAGGCTCATCCTCTCCAGTGCGATGGCTATCTCCTGTGCCACGCGTGTCACATAGGGCACGATGATGTGGCAGTCCTGTTGGTTCTCGACGAGCAGGCGCGCCTCCTCAAACTCCCACCACAGGCGGTGATGCTCCTCGCTGAGTCTCACGTGCTCGTCCTCCTGGCCAGGGCGGTGGATGATGAACTCGCGCATGGCACTCACTGGCCCGGGAATCTCCACCCATCCCTCCTCGCACTGGATGCAGCCATGGCTCAGTCCGTCAGAGTCCTTCGAGGCCGACAGGGTGGCCACGCTGGTGGGGTAGTGGCAGGTGAGTGTCCCGCTGAGGTCTATGCCGTTGAAGCCACGGTTGGCTGTATAGGCGATGGTGCGTGGTGGGCCAAACAGGGCGATGGCAAAGCAGAGGTTGTAGATGTTGAGGTCCATCAGACTGCCACCAGCCATCTGCGGGTCAAACACCGGGGTGATGTCGCCCTGCAGGTAGCGGTCATAGCGCGAACTGCGCTGGGCATAGTGTGCCATCACCATGCGCGGCGTGCCCAGTGTAGGGAGTACCTCCTGCAACTGGCGAAGCAGCGGATTGTAGAGCAGGCTGAAGGCTGGCAGGCAATAGACGCACCGCTGTATGGAGCAGTCGATGAGTTGCTCCATCTCCACTCGTGTCACGGTGATGGGCTTCTCCACCAGCACGTTGTGCCCGGCCTGCATGGCGCGCAGGGCAAATTCGTGGTGCACATGGTTGGCGTTGGCAATATACACATAGTCCGCCTCAGCCTCCGCAAGCATACGGTCATAGTCCGTATATACAAATCCTGTGGGTGCGTACTCCATACACAGGTCAATGGCGTGCTCCACACTCTTCTCCCGCGCGAAGATGCCCGTCACCTCTATCTTCCCGTCAAACTCAGAGTGCAGCATCTGCAGCACCTCTCCCGCAATCTTGCCAGTTCCGGCTATGCTTATCTTCATGGTTTATAAAATATACCTTATATAATATTTCAATGCATGTTGTGTCCTCTGCATCTTCTGTTTCTAATCCAAAATGTTATCCCAAGAATACTCCAGTTCGACACGTTTTTCATCAACGTTGATAGAGATGTTGGACCATCCGTCGTCGCCTTTATCTATCTCGTATTTGTAGGTCTTTCTATTTTTGTCATAACTCCAGCAACTATTCTTTTTTACAAGTTGATTCAATTTCTCTATATCTTGTTTTGATAGGGGTTCTTTTAGGGAAACTTCCCAATCGTAAGATACCCAGGTGCCTGGATAGCATTCCTCCTGGTGAATAACCAAATAATCGGGTAAATCGAAGCCGGCCTCAGAGGCTATCTTTTTAGGGGACTTCGCTATATTTTCATTGAGCCTGATATCTAGTATATACGAGAAAATGAATGTTACGATAAACAATATAGGGGCCAAGGCGCAGCCGCAGCCGCACCCTAATAATAGTTTCTTCTTTTTCATGTCGTCAGTTTTTATTTAAGATTACACATAAGTGTAAATAATGTTATATAGTGTCCCTTACTCTCCATTATACTTCCGTCAAGAGGCAAACTCCTAATTCTTAATTCAAAAATCATAATTAGGATTCCTCCTCCACCTGCCAGTCGGTGATGTTGTGCGTGGCCACGTCGAAGTTGATGCCCACTTTCACTATGGGCAGGCCACAGGTGGCGAACCGCTTGGGATACTTCTTCAAGTCAATCTGCCGCATGGCCGCCTGCGCACTTCTGTTCATTTTCAACTCAAAGAGGTACAGGTGGGTGGCTGTGCGCAGAACCATATCCACACGTCCGCGGGGCGTGCGTACCTCCACATCCACATAGTGGTTGAGGATGGAGAAGATGACATACATCATCTGCTGGTAGTGCCCCTCGCTGTCAGCCCCTGTGCAGTAGGGGATGGTGGCCAGGTAGTCCTGCAGCATTCCCAGCGCGCCGTTCATGTCGTTGCGGCGTATGAGGGCCGACATCTTGGCTATGGTGGTGGTGCCGTTTACCGTGTTCGCCCCGATGTAGTTGGGCAGGAGCGAGCGGAAGAGTCCCACGCGGATTTCCTTGTTGGGGATGTCAAGCAGGTACAGGTCGGTCTCGGGGTCATAGCCCTTGATGGTGATGTAGCCGCTCTGGTAGAGTAGCGGCATGATGCTGGCCATGTGCTCAGTGGGTGCGTCGAACTCAGCCTTGTCGGCCTCGCCCCCTCCTATCTGTGAGGGCATCACATGGAACTTGCGAAGCATCTCTATCAGATAGGTGGGCGTGCCCGATGAGAACCAGTAATAGTCCAGCACGCCCCTTGCCATTGCGTTGAGCAGGCTGAAGGGGTTGTATATGTCTGGCGAGTTGGGCGAGAAGTGGTAGCCGTCGTAGTATTCGCGCAGGGTCTGCAACATCTCCTCACGGGTCATCCCCTTCTTCTCGGCCAGCGCATCCACGTCGGCCGACATCTGTGTGGTGAGTTCCTCGCTGGTGATGCCGCAGATGCCGGCATACTCGTCATCCATACTGATGTTGGCGATGTTGTTCAGTTCGCTGAAGATGCTCATCTGCGAGAACTTGGTGATGCCCGTGAGGAACACAAAGCGCAGGTAAGGCTCGCAGTCTTTTAGTGGGCTGTAGAAGTTGCGCATCACATTGCGCAGGATGGGCAGGTTCTCCTCGTCGTGCACCACATCCAGCAGTGGAGCGTCATACTCGTCGATGAGCACAACCACCTGGCGGCCAGTCTGCCTATAAGCGGCCTGGATGAGTTCGTTGAGGCGGTTGTTTGCATCCTGTTCGGCATTGGTGATGCCGTATCTCGCTTCCTGCCCCTTGAGGATGAAGTCCAGGTAACGCTCCAGCTGTTCCTTCTCCATGTGCTTTCCGCCCGCCATGCTGAAGTGCAGCACGGGATACGCAGTCCACTCTGTCTCCAGTCGTTCAATGGCAAGCCCCTTGAAGAGGTCTTTCCTGCCTTCAAAATAACTCTTGAAGGTGGATGTGAGCAGTGACTTGCCAAAGCGGCGCGGGCGGCTCAGGAAGAAATACTTCCCGCTGTTGTGCGTCATTCGATACACATATTCCGTCTTATCGACATAGAGGAGGTTCTTGGTGATAATCTCCTCGAAGGTCTGTATCCCTATCGGATAAAGTCTCAGTGCTGCCATCTTCTGAAATGCCTTTTTCGTTTTTACTCTGTAAATGTACGACAATATTCTCATATCATAAGCGGTGAACATGAAAAACCCCATATATAGGCTACTTGCCAAAGTATGTTAACTTACTTGCCCATATATCTTAACTTACTTGGGCAAGTATCCTAAGATACTTTTCCAGGAGAGATTTTCGGGTGCGAAGGGCACGATGACAAATTACTGGGCGGCAGAGGTGGATGTATTGCCGAATAATGACTAAATTTGTACGGGGAAACTCTGTCAGCATGGGGGCGTGCCCCTAAGTGCGGGCAGGTCGGAACACAGACTTGACATTAACTACATATTTCAGGTAACTATGGACAAGAGCAATATCTATTGTGTGGGACTGGGCGAGATACTATTCGATGTACTTCCCACAGGAGCCAAACTGGGCGGCGCGCCAGCCAACTTTGCCTATCATGTGGGCCAGCACGGACTGCGCTCGGTGGTGGTGAGCGCTTTGGGTGAAGATGAACTTGGGCGCGAGGCCGTGCGTATGATGGATGGGAAGGGACTGCCATTCGTCACTCCACTGGTCGATTATCCCACAGGCACCGTGCAGGTGCAGGTGGACAGTCTGGGCGTGCCCACCTATGACATAAGGACGGATGTGGCATGGGACCATATCCCCTTCACTCCCAGCGTGTGTGATGTGGCCGAGCACGCCAGTGCCGTGTGCTGGGGGACGCTGGCCCAGCGAAGCGAGGAGAGCCGTAGGACAATCCTGGAATTTGTGGACTGCACACCTGCCGACTGCTTGAAGATTTTCGACATCAACCTTCGCCAGAACTTCTACTCCAGGGAGGTGATAACAGAGAGTCTGAAGCGCAGTAATGTGCTCAAGATTAACGATGAGGAACTGGAGGTGCTGGGGCGGCTCTTTGATTACCCCGAACTTGACCAGGAAGGTAAGTGCATGCTCTTGCTGGGCAAATATGACCTGGACATGCTGGTGCTCACTTGTGGGGCAAATGGCAGTTATGTGTTTGCCCCTGGCTGCAAGTCCTTCCTGGAGACGCCACAGGTGGATGTGGCTGACACGGTGGGTGCAGGTGACAGTTTTACAGGTACATTCTGTGCGGGCATACTCATGGGTTTGTCTGTAGCGGAGGCTCACAGGCGTGCGGTAGAGGTGAGTGCGTATGTGTGTACCCAGCAGGGTGCCATGCCCCGGATTCCAGCAAGTTTGTCATTGGCCGCTGGCCTGTAGGGTATAATTTTGCCAGATGGGGCGTGATGTTCGGAGTTTTCTTCGTAACTATGCGGACATGGATACAAGGCTAAATACACAAGGCACACAGGTAAGCGTTTTGATAGTAAATGACAAGGTAATAAGGGAAATTTTGGCGAAAACGCGATGAGACGCCCCCGAGGAATAGGTTTGTGGAAAATTGTGCTGTTGGATGAGACAGATATTTGTTGCTAAAGAAAAAATACAAATAGTCATTTGAAATATGTCAAGTTTGGAGAAATACACAGATTTACAGGCTGATTTTTATCATTATATGGTAAAGTTTGGCGGAATGGCAAAGAATACAAGTAGGGATTATGTGACAAGAATGAGATTCTTAGCGCGTGATTATTCTATAGATGAAACATTGACTAAAGAAAAAGTCGATGACATCTTGAATCAAGAAAATTTAAGATGTCGGGAGCGAAAAGTCTATTCCAGTAAGAAAAGTCTATCTGATTTCAAATCAGGACTCCATAAATTTCTTAATTTTGTCCATTCTGATTATCACCAGCGAATAGCTGATTCTATCGTGAGAGAAATAAAGACTGTAGAGAATGATAATACTATTAAGGTTACAGAGAAAGATGCTATTGTGAAGTCACGAATAGGGCAAGGTATGTTCCGAAAGAGATTGATAGAATATTGGCATGGTTGTGCTATAAGCAAATGCCCACTAACTTGGATGCTTATTGCTTCTCACATAAAACCTTGGCAGGAAGCTGGCAACCAGGAGCGATTGGACGTTTATAACGGCTTGCTTCTGTTGCCTAATTATGATAGGCTGTTTGATTTGGGATACATTTCTTTCACCCCCAAAGGGAAAATTATGATTTCTCACTTGTTGACAAAGGATGATTTGAAGGCTGTTGGTCTTGTTGATGATTTGCATTTGGTAAAATGCGAAGAGCAACATTCCAAATACCTTAGGTACCACAATGAAAATTGTTTTTTATCATAATCCTTTGGAGGGCTTAAGAGTTATTGGAGAAAACTTTATATCTGCATTTGCATATTGAAGATTCTTATAGATATGTTTTTGTTGATTGTTCTTTCATACTTATTCATATAAGGAATTTTAATAATGTTGATAGTAACATGTTCTTCCTTATTAGAAAACCTTCACCACATCCACCACGTGGCTGCCGGCTCCTATGAGGTCGGGACGCTCGGAGATGCACTTCTGGTACTCAATGAAGTGGGCGAAGGTGGACTCACTCATGCGGTTGAGACGGGTGCGCATGTAGTCGGAAGCCCCGTCGGGCGAGAAGATGGTCACACGCTCCAGTCCCGACAGCCTGTCCAGGCGGTCGATGTCGTCGGTGCGCACGTAGTCATAGAGTTCGTCGGACTGTGACTGTATGTGGAAGTCACTGTCAACAAAGCCCTTGGCAAGCAGGTCGCCTATCCGTTCCTCGTCGAAGCAGTAGGACAGGATGCTGTACTCGTTCATCAGATAAGCCACGAAAATCAGTCCGCCCGGCCTGGTCACGCGCCTGGCCTCGCCCAGCGCCTTGAGTTTCTCCTCGTCGCCAATGAGATGGTAGAGGGGGCCCAGCAGGAGCGTGACATCGGCAGAGTCCGACGGGATGAAGGGCATGTGGCGGGCATCCCCCTGGACGACGTCGGCAGCGGGCTCACGCCCCAGGAACACCTCGATGTTGCGGCGCACCAGCTCCACCGCCTTTACGTGATAGCCCTCGCGCATCAGTGCAGAGGCGTACCGGCCAGTGCCCGCACCTATGTCCAGCAACTGCATGCCGGGCTGCAGGAAACGGTGCAGGTGGTGCATGGTGACCTCAAACTCCACCTGGCCGTGGCGGCGCAGGAGCCGCAGGTCCTCGGGATGCTTGTTGTAATGTTTCTCTATGTTGGATAATGCCATGTGCGTGAGCCTCTTTTTCGTTCCGAGCGCGAAGGTACAGAAAAAACAAACAC
>CAVKOT010000062.1:0-13796 GCA_963658045.1 Opitutia bacterium UBA4654 | reverse complement strand
CGATGGGGTCGATGTAGGCCTTGCACCCCTCGATGCGGCAGTGCGTCTCGGGACTTGAGCCGAAGATGCGGAAGCCGCCAAAGTCAAAGTAGAACAGGTAGGGGCTGGGATTGATGCTGCGCAGTGCGCGGTAGAGCTTGAAGTCGTCGCCCTCGTAACGCTGCTTGAAGCGGCGTGAGAGCACTATCTGGAACACGTCGCCACGCATGCAGTGGGCGATGCCACGGCGGATGTTCTCCCTGTGCTCATCATCGGTGAGCGTGCTCCAGCACTCGCCCACGGGATGGAAGTCAAAGGGCCTCGCCATGGGTGCGCTGCTGATGATGCGCTCCAGTTCGGCCAGGTGCCCCTCGTCACCCTCGGGCAGGAACTGCATGATGACCAGTTCGTTGCGGAAGTGGTCAAAGACGATGGTGTCGCGGAAGAGCATGTAGTACACGTCGGGCGCGTCATTCTCGGCCTGAGTCTCGTCCTTGACCTGTATGTTCTCAAAGTAGCGCACGGCATTGAATGAAGTGTAGCCCCACAGGCCGCACACCTCCTGCCTGTCACCCTGGATGCTGAACGCGTCCAGGAAACGGTTGATGAGTTGTGCGGTGCCAAACTCCCGGGTGATGGGGTGGCTCTCGGTGGTGCCATCGGGGAAGCGTATCTGTCCCATGCCATGGGACACGCTCACCGATGCGATGGGGTGGGCCGAGATGAAGGACTTGGCATTCTCGCTGCCGTGATAGTCCGAACTCTCCATAAGCGCGCTCTGCGGCGAGAGGTCGCGCACCTTCATATATACGCTCACGGGGGTGAGCATGTCACCCAGGATGCGCCTGGAGACGGTGTGGTAACGGTAATGCTTAGATGCTGTCATAGTCAATCTCGTCCTTGTGTGAGAGGTATGTGGCGAGGTCCTTGTCGCCACGTCCGCTGACGGTGAGCACCACGATGTCCTCGGGCCGGAACTTCATCTTGGGCAGCATGGCCAGGGCGTGGCTGCTCTCCAGTGCCGGGATGATGCCCTCAAGGCGCGTGAGCTCGAATGCGGCCTGCAGTGCCTCGTGGTCGGTGATGGCCATCACCTGGGCGCGCCCGGTCTCATAAAGGTTGCAGTGCATGGGCCCGGTGCCTGGATAGTCCAGCCCTGCACTGATGCTGTAGGGCTCGGTCACCTGTCCGTCCTCGTCCTGCATGAGCTTGATGCGCCCGCCGTGCAGGATGCCCACGGTGCCCACATTGAGCGATGCGGCCGTCTGTCCGCTGTCTATGCCCAGTCCGCCAGCCTCGCCCAGCACTATCTTGACACGCTCGTCATCGATGTAGTGGTAGATGGTGCCGGCGGCATTGCTGCCTCCGCCCACACAGGCCATGAGGTAGTCGGGCCAGTCGCGCCCCGTCTTCTCCTGGAGTTGGTACTTTATCTCGCTGCTGATGACACTCTGCAGCCGGGCCACCAGTTCGGGATAGGGGTGTGGTCCCACCGTGCTTCCTATTATATAGAATGTGTCCTCGGGATGGCAGCACCAGTCACGTATGGCCTCGTTGGTGGCATCCTTGAGCGTC
This sequence comes from Opitutia bacterium UBA4654, assembly GCA_963658045.1. GTDB lineage: Bacteria > Bacteroidota > Bacteroidia > Bacteroidales > Bacteroidaceae > Physcousia. Next base: position 12,242 of record CAVKOT010000062.1, on the reverse strand, counting down.
TTGTTGCCACTCTGCACGGGATAGACCTCGGCGCCGAGCATGCGCATACGCTCCACGTTGACGTGCTGGCGCTCCACATCGAGCGCGCCCATATAGACGCGGCAGGGCATGTCCATCAGTGCGCACACGGTGGCGGTGGCCACCCCGTGCTGTCCTGCGCCGGTCTCGGCGATGATGCGCTTCTTGCCCATGCGGCGTGCGAGCAGTATCTGTCCGATGGCGTTGTTTATCTTGTGGGCACCGGTGTGGTTGAGGTCCTCGCGCTTGAGGTAGAGGTGGCAGCCGTACTTCCTGCTCATGCGCTCTGCCAGGTACAGCGGGCTGGGTCGTCCCACGTAGTCACGCAGCAGATGGTGGTACTCGCGCTGGAAGTCCTCACTCTCGATGATATCCCGATAGGCCAGCCTGAGGTTCTCGACAGTCTTGTATAAAATCTCGGGCACATAGGCTCCGCCAAACTCGCCATAGAAGCCAGCGTCATTCACTCTGTACGAACTCATCTTCTCTTTATGCTAATGTCTTGATGTAAATTCACTACAAAATTACAACAATTCTGCCGTTGTGTGAACGATTAGTAAGTAAAAGGTATGCTTATGTGGTGTGTTTGATGGTAAACAGTTGCCGTTTGCTTACATTTGTCTGCCTTGCTGGCTGCTCTTCATTCTCGCTGGGTGACTGCCCCTCTCTGACCGCTCCTTGGGGTGAGGAAGGCCATAGGGGATGCCTGTGGGCACCAGTGTGGTGTATGGGCTGATGCTGCACCCTGGTGAATGCAGGGGCATGTGATGTTCAATGCAGCGGCATGTGATGCTTAATGCAGGGGCATGCGTGAGCCATCGCAGGGGCATGCCTTTTTTGGGGGGATATGGGAGGGCTTGGGGGCAGGACTTCCCTCTCTTTGTTCTTTGCCCAGGTGGGTGTATGCCTGGGGGCTGTCACCTGCCTTGGGCGATTGCCTGGCAGGTGGTGGGGCTTATGGGCAGATGGAGGCGGATGTGCCTTGTGCCCAAAGGAAAGGAGGAGAGCGGGGATGCCTGTTGACAGCCCGCTCCCCTCCTGGGGACTTCCAGCCCGCTCCTGCCCAGCCTGCTTTGCGCGGGCGTGTGGGGCGAACCGGCTATATTGGGGAATATGCCTTACTTGGTGCTTTCGGCAGAGAAGCTGTAGGGTGCGTCCTTCTCCGATGTGCCACGCTTCTTGTTAGGCTTGGACGACATCTGGAATTGGATGCGCGCGCCTGCGGTCAACTCATCGTGACCCAGCCAGGTGCGGCTCACGCTCTTGCCATTGACCTTCACGTCGCTGACGTAGCGTGTGGCCTTGGTGTTGCCGGGAGCCTGTATCTGGATGGTCTTTCCGTTCTCCAGCTTGACCTTCACGCTCTGGAACAGGGGCGAGCCCATGGCATACTGCTTCGTGCCGGGGCAAACGGGGTAGAAGCCCATGGCCGAGAACACATACCAGGCCGAGGTCTGGCCGTTGTCCTCGTCACCGCAGTAGGCATCGGCATTGGGGTTGTAGAGCTTGTCCATGATCTCGCGTGTCCAGTACTGTGCCTTCCAGGGCTGACCGGCCCAGTCGTAGAGATAGACCATGTGCTGGATGGGCTGGTTGCCGTGAGCATACTGCCCCATGTCCATCACCTGCATCTCACGCATCTCGTGTATGATGCCACGGCTGCGTATGCCCAGGTAGCTGGGCAGTACGAAGACGCTGTCCATCATCTGGGCCATCTGCTCGCGTCCACCCATCAGTTTGCTCAGGCCCATGGGGTCATGGAACACGCAGAAACTCCAGTGCCAGCTGTTGCCCTCGCAGAACTCTCCGCTCCAGTTCTCGGGTACGAAGTCGGCGTTGAACTCTCCCTTCTCCTCGCGGCCGCACATCAGTTTGCGCTTGGGGTTATACACGTTGGCATAGTTGAGCGCAGCCTTCTTGTAGGGAGCCAGTTCCTGCTCGCTCTTGCCCAGGGCCTTGCCCAGGGTGTAGATGCTCCAGTCGTCATAGGCATACTCCAGCGTGCGTGCCACGTTCTGGCCTATGCCCACGTTGCAGGGCACATAGCCCAGGCGGTCATAGTAGTCGTGGCCCAGGCGGCCCGAGGCTGAGCGGTCGAGGTGATGGTGTGCGCCATAGGTGACAGCGTCCCAAAGTTTCTCTTGACCCTCGACGCGGATGCCCTTGATGTAGGCATCAGCCACCACCGAGGCTGAGTTCTGGCCTATCATGCAGTCGCGGTGACCAGGGCTGCTCCACTCGGGCAGATAGCCGCTCTCCAGGTAGGCATTGACCAGTCCGGCCTGCATCTCCTCGTTCATTGAGGGATAGACCAGGTTGAGGAAGGGGAACAGGCAGCGGAAGGTGTCCCACACGCCCGTGTCGGCAAACAGGTAGCCGGGCAGGATCTGGCCATTGTAGGGGCTGTAGTGTACGGGCTTGCCGTTGGCGTCAATCTCATAGAAGCGGCGCGGGAAGTGCAGTGAGCGCCACAGGCAGGAGTAGAAGGTGCGCATCTGCTCCTCGCTCCCTCCTGACACGTCGATGCGTCCCAGCACGTCGTTCCAGGTCTTGCGTCCTGCTGCCGCAATGTCGTCCAGGGACTTGCTGCCCAGCTCGCCCAGGTTGCGCTCGGCCTGCTCCAGGCTGATGAAGGACGATGCCACGCGGGCGGTCACCACATCCTTGTGCTTGGTGCGGAAGCCCACGATGGCTCCAGCATGGTCTTCCTTGGCTTCGGTCTCTTTCTCGCGGATTTCCTTGCCGTCGGTCACGGCCACATAGTCGAAGGCGCGTGAGCCGAAGTCAATCACAAACCAGTTCTTGAAGTCGCTGGTCACACCGCCGCTGTTGCGTGTCGTGTAGCCCACGATACGGTTCTTCTCGGGCTGCACCTGCACATAGGAGCCGCGGTCGAAAGCGTCCAGGATGACATAGGACATGTCCTCCTGGGGGAAGGTGAAGCGGAACATGGCCGCACGCTCGGTGGGTGCTATCTCGGTGGTGATGTCATAGTCGGCCAGATAGACGCGGTAATAATAGGGCTTTGCCACCTCTGCCTTGTGCGAGAACCAGCTTGCGCGCTGCTCCTGGTCGAAGGTTACCTTGCCAGTGATGGGCATCAGGGAGAACATGCCATAGTCATTCATCCAGGGACTGGGCTGGTGAGTCTGCTTGAAGCCCTGGATTTTGTCGGCCGTGTAGGTGTATTGCCAGCCGTCACCATTCTTTCCGGTCTGGGGAGTCCAGAAGTTCATGCCCCAGGGCATGGCTATGACGGGATAGTTGTTGCCCGTGGACAACTCAAACTTGGACAGTGTTCCTGTCAGGGGATTTACTAAATCCACAGGGTCGGTCACAGCCCATGCGGATGCAGCGCACATGCATGCGAGTGCTGCTGATAGAAGTTTGATCTTCATTAGTGGTTGATATGATTAGAATGTAAATGTTCTATAATGAACCGGGTTATTCTGATGCATGATTTGTGCAACTTCGCTTACAAAGTTAGCAAAAAAAATCCCATGGACATAGCCATGCCCATGGGAAATTCAAGTTTTGCATGTGAAATGTGCCGTTTCATGCCTCTGGAGCCTCTCCAAGAGGGATATGGCACCATTCATGTGAGGGCATTTCGCTCCCTCTGTGTTGGCTATTTGCGCACTTGCATAAGACTGTCGGCTATGCGCTCGCGCATGATGCTGTCGGCTTGCTGCAGGGCATGCGCGCGCTGTGCCTCGAAGTCATGGTGTATGACTTCCTCCATCTGCCTGGTCTGCCTGGCCTGGCTGCCCCAGGTGAGTTCGTAGTAGCCCTGGCCCAGCATGCGCTTCTCGGTGTTGTAGATGAAGGTGAAGACGAAGATGTAACCGCTCTCTGGCTTGATGTCACACCTTGAGAATGGGCGGTTGGGATAGAGTACGGCGTAGGCAGGCTGCTGGCCGCGCGCCTTGGGGTTGACATGCACGAAGTAATATTCGTCACCCTGCTCGGCATAGGCATTGGTTATCCGCAGGGTGCTGTCGGCAGGATTGACACGGAAGTGCAGTTCGCTGCCCTCAATGCCAAACCAGTCCTGGACCACATAGGAACTGTCGTCCAGCGCGGTGACATTGACTGTGAAGGTGGAGTCCAGACTGAGGCTGTTCCACCCGTGGGCCTGGGTGTGCCACAGGGGTGAGGGGGCCAGCAGCGTGCCTATGGCGGCTATGGCCATATAGAGCCAGTGGGCAATGACTCCCGCACAGATACCTCCGATTATCTGGCTCAGGAAGTCGCGCGTGAGCAGACGCCTGTAACCCATAGCGTCCAGCATGGCCGTGTGGGTGGAGATGAAGCCGCTCCAGCACATGCCCATAGCGGTAAACACGGCCACGGCATTGTCATCCATGATGCCTTTCTGGGTAAACTCGGGGATGAGACTCAGGGCTGCTCCCACGGCTCCGAGGGCAGTGATGGGGAATGCAATCAGTTCAGGGGCGGTGAAGCCAAATAGCCAGTGGAAGAGGAAACTGAGCTTCTGGGCCAGGTAGGGGAGCAGGGCACAGCCCTGGTAGGCCTGTCCGGAATAGACGACAATCTCCTTTCCATTGACATCCACGCCCTCGCTGCTGCCACCAAAGGTGAACATCATGACGAGTGTGCAGATGATGAGCACTCCCGGGATGATGGCCAGGCCGATATCGACACCAGACTTGCCGCCTTCGAGCAGCGCGCTGAGTGTGCGGATGAACGTGCCCGAACTTGCTGCCCCGTTCTCATCGCCAGCGGGCTCCATGCCTGCCTGGGACACGGTAGCCGCCAGTTCCTGGGCACTTACAGCGTCCTGGGTGCGGTATTCGGGATTGCTGTGGCACACGAGATACTGCATCAGGCGAGTGGCGACGATACCTCCACCCACAGCCCCTGCCAGGCCAATGAAGGGCGCAGAGAAGTATCCCTGTCCCACCATGAACACGATGACCAGGAGTCCCATGCCGAAAGAGGTGCCGAAGTTGGCCAGGGAGATGAACTGGTATTTCTTGAAGTAACGGGCAAACTGCCTGTTCTTGATGAGCGTGATGATGGCCGGGTTGTCACTCAGAAAGGTCATCACACAACCCAGCACTGCCACTCCAGGCAGATTGTAGAGGGGACGCATGACAGGGCGCAGGAGCTTCTGCAGCAAGGCGACCACGCCAAACTCGCTCAGTACCCTGCCCAGTGCGCCTGTGATGACACACATGCCCATGAGGTAGAACACGGTGTTGAGCAGCAGGCCATGGGCTGTCTTCATGATGGTGTTGAGCATGTTGGACAGTCCCATTACCGAGGACAGGTAGCCGAACAGGAGGAAGATGACCAGCAGGCAGGGAATGCCCTGGGGTATCTTGGCTAAGAGACGTTTCATAGAAGATGATGATGAGGGGGAGGTGGAAGCCTGGGGAACGTGGGCCTCAGTGCTCAGTCGGTCACTTGGAAATAGTTCTCCAGTTCGGCCTGGGCCTCACCATGGGTATTGTCGATGGAGCGGATGATGTGTCCATGCTCCATAAGGGCAATGCGCGGGCAGATATCTACCGTGTGCTGTAGGTTGTGGCTGGAAACCAGTATGGTCGCTCCTGTCTCGTGGTTGTACTGCGTCAGCAGATGCTTCATGGCACTCTGGCTGCTTGGGTCGAGGAAGTTGAAGGGCTCGTCGAGGATGAGCAACTGGGGACGCTGGAGCATGGCCGCCACGATGCCCACCTTCTGCTTGTTGCCTGCCGAGAGGTTGCGTATGAGTTTCTTCTGCCCCAGCACCTCGTCGGCGAGGAAGACGCGGAAGGTCTCCAGGGTATCTGCACACTCCTGGGGTGACATGCCGGTAATGCTGGCGATGAACTGGAAATACTCGTCAGGAGTGAGATAGTCGATGAGGAAGCCCTCGTCCACATAGGCCCCCGTCCAGTCCTTCCACTGCTCGGTCTCGGCCACGTCCACGTCGGCATCGCCACACTGCATGCGCACGTGTCCTGTGTCGGCCTTGATGAGGTCAAGCATGAGGCGGAACAGGGTGCTCTTGCCGGCACCGTTGTTGCCCACAAGGCCCAGTATCTCGCCGTCACCTATCTGGAATGTCTCTATATCCACAGCCACCTTGGGGCCAAATGTCTTCTTGAGGTTACTGATGAGAATCTTCATTTTGAGTTCTTTTGATGATGTGTTGTTGTCTGTTGTTGGAATGGATGGGTTGTCTTTGCGAGGGCCGGGTCAGTCGTTGCGTGTTGCGCGGAAGCCCTCCATGTTGACGTATCTTCTGGCCATCATGCGCTTGTAGGTGTTGCGCAGCCACAGGGGCATGGTGGCGATGCCTGTGATGCCCAGCACTATCATGGGTGCATAGCCCCATACGGGTCCCAGGGCCAGGCGGCCCAGGCTCTCAACGCCTATGGGTACGAACAATGCTGCCATGGATACTATCTGTTGCATGGTGTTGCCCTGCTTGCTGCCTGTAATCTTGGCATTGAGGGGTAGGGTGTTGTTGTTATAGACGGCCAACTGGAACAGCAGCGGCACCACGACACCCTGCGTGAAGAACATGTAGCCCAGGTTCATCCACACGGAAATCTTCCCCGTGACCATCAGGGGTATGAGCAATATGGCTGGCAGGAGGGTCATGAAGGCGTTGAAGACATACTTGGCACGCAACAGTTGGTAGATGCTGTTGCGGCGGCTCATCAGCCCATCGATGTAGTTACCCTCGTGACACATGATGCACACCAGCGTGAGGGTGCTGGGCACAAGATAGTCATACAGGCAGATGAAGGACTTCATGAAGGCCGCGTCATAAATGTCTGTGAAGAAGAGAATGCCACTGAGCAGCAGCACGGCCACCATGGCCGCGATGAACTGCACGCGCAGCGTCTTGTTGCGCAGGCGTAGTTTCACCTCCAGCTTGAGGTACTCGCCCAATTGTCCGTAGCGGTTGAGGAAGCCAAGTTGCAGGTTGCTTTTCACGGGCTTGTCCTCTTCCTTGCTTATCTCATTATACACCACCAGTCCCTGCAGGCGGTAGCACAGCCAGTACAGGGTGGCGATGACGGCTGCTGCCAGGGCGAAAGCCCACACCTTGCCCAGTGCGAAGGCATACATGAGTTGCGTGCAAGGCATGTCCAGGCAGTTGCGGTCGGGCAGAAGCATGAGGCAGAGCAGGCCCGCATGCACAGCCACAGGCAAGAGCCACCAGGCCACATGACGCATGCACAGGGTGCGTACCATGAGGTAGAGATAACTGTCGATGACACACATGAGCCACCATCCGAGTAGCCAGGCCAGCAGCCCTCCCCATCCCAGCAAGGGATAGACAGCACACAGGCCAAAGGGCACAAACATGAACATCCAGAAGAGACTTCCCGCGCTAAAGCCAGAGCGTATCATATAGATATGTAACAGGAATGACCGGCGGATGGGCAATAGGGTATAGGGGCGAACCCTCTGCGAGGGACTTTCCTGCAGGAAGGCACGTGTCCAGAAATCTACAATCAACACATAGACGAGTCCGCCGTCCAGCACATGGAAGGCAGCCACGCCATTGTATGCGCCCTTCATGGCCATCGAGAGTGTCACACCCAGAAACAGGAGTATGGCGGCATAATACAGCCACATGAACACGGCCAGGAACTTCATGAAGCGGTTCTTGTCAAACATTGGGTTGCGCTCGTCCTTCAGCCGGTCTTGCCTGCGCAGCAGCAGGTACAGTCTAATCTTGTCCATTCTTAGTCGTCGCTGTGAGTATGGGTGACACACTAAATCTTGTTTGCCTTGATGTATTTCTCGGCCTCCATTGCGGCCTTGGCCCCGGAGCCTGCGGCAATGACAGCCTGGCGGTAGTGCGGGTCGGCAACATCGCCAGCCGCATACACTCCCGGTATCACCGTGCAGGGAGTGTCACCGATGGTCTTGATGTAGCCTGCCTCGTCTGTGGGGAGCCATTGTGTGAAGAGGGCACTGTTGGGATGGTGGCCTATGGCCAGGAAGAATCCGTCAATGTCCAGGTCATACTTATGCTCGTCTTCCTCTCCCGCGCGATAGGTCAGGTGCACGCCCTCCAGTCCATTCTCGCCATAGAGTCCTGTGGGTGTGTTCTCAAAGAGGATTTCTATGTTGGGGGTCTGCATCACCCTCTCCTGCATGATTTGGCTGGCACGCAGGTAGGGCTTGCGCACGATCATATACACCTTGGATGCCAGGGATGCCAGATAGGATGCCTCCTCACAGGCCGTGTCACCGCCTCCCACCACGGCCACCACCTTGTGGCGGTAGAAGAATCCGTCGCATGTGGCGCAGGCACTCACGCCCATGCCCATATACTTCTGCTCGTCTGGCAGTCCCAGGTACTTGGCACTTGCTCCGGTGGCCACCACCAGTGTGTCGGCTGTCCATTCCTCCTCCTCGTCAGTCCAGACGTGGAAGGGACGCTCGTCCAGGTTCACCCGTGTCACAGTGCTCATCCGTATCTGGGCTCCAAACCGCTCGGCCTGTGCGCGCATGTTCCCCATCAGTTCGTTGGCATCCACTCCCTCGCTGAATCCAGGATAATTGTCCACCTGTGTGGTGATGGTCAGTTGTCCGCCGGGCTGCATGCCCTCCAGCACCACAGGATTGAGTCCTGCTCTCCCGGCATAGATGGCAGCGGTGTAGCCAGCAGGCCCGCTGCCGATAATCATTATCTTAGTATGAGTCATTTTTTACGGTTTTATGGTTTACTTTAGGTCGCATCGCTTCCAGGTTTTACGGTTTTTAGGTCGCTTCGCTTTCAGGTTCTGTAACCTCACAACCTCATAACCTCACAACCTCATAACCTTATAATTACCTCAAGTCAATCACCTCAGCCTCGGGATGTTTGGCAGGGTCAAAGCGGAAGTTGCTGTCATCAAGTTTGAGTCCACTCTTATACTCATGGATGGCGATGCGGTTCCAGTTTCCATCCTGCTTCACCCTCACGCAAAGTGGGGTGTAGTCAGACTGGCGTATGTCCAGATACACCTCCTGGGCCATATAGCCAGCATAGCGTGCCAGCATGTGTACCTCGTAGGTGGCCTGGCCGCGCAGGTGCCCCTCCTTCATGCTGAGTTTATAGCCCTTCTTATAGGCGTTGAGGAAAGAGTATGGGTTCATCACCGCCATCTCCTTGTCCGTGGGCTTGGTCACATTCACCTCCCCACTCTGTGGCATATATGACCACAACGTGGAGCCGTCATACCAGGTCTTCATCTCTGGTGTGTCCATCTGCATCTTCTTTCCCTTCAGCAGCATGGTCCCTTCGGTCTTGCTCTGCTCTGTGGTTCCTGAGAACGAGGTGGCCGTGAAGGCTACCTGTATGTCGCCACTCTTTCTTATCTTTGATGCCGTGGCATCCAGCACCTTGCGGGCATCCTGGGCACTCAGTGACATGCACAGGAGGCAGGAGAGGAGGAAAAGTAAGTTTCTCATAAGTTTCTCACATTATATATATAATATAAATTGGAGGGAAAGTGTCACTTGCCCTTTATGTTCGCAATCTTATACTGAAGCTCATCGATGGTGGAGCAGAGCACCTCCCTGGGCTTACTGCCCTTGGACGGCCCCACGATGCCTGCCATCTCCAGTTGTTTCATGATGCGCCCTGCGCGGTTGAAGCCCACCTCCAGTGCCTGCTGGATGTAACTGGTGCTTCCTCGCTGTGAGGACACTATCAATTCAGCCGCCTCCTCAAACATGGGGTCAATGCGTGTGGTGTCCATGCTCGAGTTGCCCGAGGCATCGTCTCCCTCGTCGGGCACCTCTGGCAGGGGGAATGGGGTGAGGTAGCCCTGCTGGCTGGCTATGTACGACACGATATTCTCCACCTCGGGGGTATCCACAAAGGCACATTGCACACGCACAGGCTCTCCGCCCGTGATGATGAGCATGTCGCCCTTTCCTACCAGGTGGTTGGCTCCCGAACGGTCCAGGATGGTCTTGCTATCCACAGCACTGCTCACCTTGAAGGCGATGCGCGCGGGGAAGTTGGCCTTGATGGTGCCTGTGATGATGTTGGTGGTGGGACGCTGTGTGGCGATTATCATGTGTATGCCCACGGCGCGTGCCAACTGGGCTATGCGGGCTATGGGCAACTCAATCTCCTTGCCCGCCGTCATGATCAGGTCACCGAACTCATCGATGATGACCACGATGTAGGGCAGGAAGCGGTGCCCATTGTTGGGATTGAGCTGGCGGTTACGGAACTTCTGGTTGTACTCCTTCAGGTTCTTGGCATGCGCAATCTTCAGCAGGTTGTAGCGCTCGTCCATCTCTATGCAGAGTGACTTCAGCGTCTGCACCACCTTGTTCACATCCGTGATGATGGGCTCGTCGGTGTCCTCGGTGCCCTCTACCTGTGCCAGGAAATGTTTCACCATGGGGTTGTACAGGCTGAACTCCACCTTCTTGGGATCTACCATTACCAGTTTGAGCTCGGCAGGATGCTTCTTGTAGAGGAGAGAGGTGATGATGGCATTCAGTCCCACGGACTTACCCTGTCCTGTGGCTCCTGCCACCAGCAGGTGCGGCAGTTTGGCCAGGTCGGCCATATACACCTCGTTGGTGATGGTCTTGCCCAGGGCTATGGGCAGCTCGTAGTCCGTTGTCTGGAACTTGCGGCTGTTGATGATGCTCTCCATGGACACTATCTGAGGCTTGGCGTTGGGCACCTCGATGCCGATGGTTCCCTTGCCAGGGATGGGTGCTATGATGCGTATGCCCAGTGCGCTTAGGCTCAGTGCAATGTCATCCTCCAGGCTGCGCACCCTGCTCACGCGCACACCAGGTGCGGGCTTTATCTCGTAAAGTGTGATGGTGGGGCCCACGGTGGCTGTGATGCTGACAATCTCCACACCGAAGTTCTTGAGTATCTCCTGTATGCGCTCCTTGTTGCGCCTCTGCTCCTCCATGTCCACGCTGGTCGTGCTGTCGGGGTAGTGCTTCAGCAAGTCTATGGTCGGGTATTTGTAGAACTCCAGGTCTTTCTTCGGGTCATATATTTCCAGTGCGCCGTCATTCTTCAGCCTGGCCTTTTCGGGCTCTTCCCCGATGACGATTTTCATGTCCGTATCAGGAGTTTCCTGTTTTTCTTCCTCTTTCTGCTCGCCTGCGGCCTGTACCTCAAAGGGAACTTCCCTCTCCTGCCCGTCCGTGGCCTCGGTCTCATTTCCCTTTGGCTGCTCCTCCTTGCTCGCTGGTTGTGGCTCCTTTGTAGCCTCCTGCATGTCGAAGGTCAGTACCGTGGCCGTGGACTCGGGGCTGTCAGAGAATGGCTCGTCCTGCGGCTCGTCTGTGGTGGGTGCCTCCTCGGCATAGTCCTCCTCCCCGCTGGCACTTGCCTGGTCGGCCTTCTCCTTTTCCCTGGGAGCGCGCGTGACCATGTTCCGGAATGAGGTCGCGGCCTCCTCGCTCAGGTAGAACATATAGAGCAGGGCACTCACAGCAAGGGCGATGACGTAGCCCATGGTGCCTATCTCGGCCGATGCCATCATATATTCCTGCTCACCGATGCTGCCTCCCCAGTTGAGGAAGCCGTCCTGCATCGAGGGGACATACTGTGTCAGGCAGGCGAGGAATGCCGAGCACCATATCATGATCACCATGCAGTTGATAAACCACTTGTGCAGCCGCACCTTCAGAATGCCTGTCACGCGCACGCCCGCAGCCAGCAGGAAGACGGGTATCATGATGCCCGCCACCCCGAAGGCGTCGTCGGTCAACCAGCGTGAGACACGCCATCCCAGTTTGCCCAGCCAGTTGGAGGCAGGGGCATAGGGGTCGGCTATCAGGCATTGGTCAGCCTTTCCGGTAAAGAAAGAGGAGATGGTGGCCATCAGGATGCAGAAGGCGATCACGAGCAGTACAAGCCCCCAGATAAATCTCCGGTTGGCTTTCTTGTCCATCCTCTCGCTCTCCTTGACTTCGGTGTCCTCGGCTCCCTTCTTGTAAAGGATGCGCGTGCCACTCCATGCTTTCCCGCCCCAGCTTGCTATGCTGTCCAACAGACTGGTTTTCTGCTTTTTTGAGTCGTCTTTCTTCTTGTTATTTTTCTTGGGAACACCCATATTTGCAATTCGGCTTATACGAATTGCAAATTTAATGCAAATTCTTTGAAGGGCAAAAGAAAGGGGCTTCTAAAAAATGGCACAGTGGGCCAATCCGAATGGCAATATGTCTTGTCCTGGAATAGGTAGACACATTTAGGAACAATAAATGTGTTATAAGAT
>CAVKOT010000061.1:0-13862 GCA_963658045.1 Opitutia bacterium UBA4654 | reverse complement strand
ACGCTCTATTCAGCTAAGCTACGGAGCCGTTTGACAGCCACAAAGGTACAACTTTCCGCTGAAAGAAGAAAGCGAAGAGCCAAATTCTTCATCTTGCTCTGGGCGGTGGAGTGGGCGGTGATGCCGCACCCGCAACATCGTGCATCGGGTTTTCTGGGGGCGTGGATGCTGTTGCGGTACAGCATGTGCCTCCCCTGAAGGGAAATTCTGGAGGGGTAGGCTGGCACCCGGTTATACTTTGTTCCTTATTCTCAGACTGTTGATTACCACACTGATACTGCTTATGGCCATGGCCATGCCCGCATACATGGGGTCAAGCATCACACCGCAGATGGGGTAGAGCACGCCTGCGGCCACGGGCACACCCACGAGGTTGTAGATGAACGCCCAGAAGAGGTTTTGCCTGATGGTGCGCACGGTAATCCGCGAAAGTCGTATGGCATGCTCTATCTGCCTCAAGTCCGAACCCATGATGGTGAGCATGGCCACATCCATGGCCATGTCGCTGCCCTGTCCCATGGCGATGCTCAGGTTGGCTGTGGCAAGTGCCGCGCTGTCGTTGATGCCGTCGCCTGCCATGGCCACGTGCATCCCATGGCTCTGCAGTTCCCTTATGTAGCGCACCTTGTCGCCAGGCAACATGCCTGCCCGGTAGTTCTCGATGCCCGCTGCTTGTGCTGTGGCCTCCGCAGCCTTGGAGTTGTCGCCTGTGAGCATGTGCACCTCGATGCCCATGTCTCTCATTTCCCTCACCGCCTTCTGCGAGGTGGGTTTCAGCGGGTCAGATACGGCCAGTGCGGCCAGGGCCTCCTGGCTGTTGGCCAGCAGGATGATGGTCTGCCCCCCGTTCTCCCATTGCGTGTATGCCTCAGACATCTTCGGTGGCAGGCAGATGCCCCTTGATGCCATCAGACTGCGGCTCCCCAGCAGATAGGCTGTCCCCCGCACCGTGGCCTCGATGCCCATGCCTGGCAGGGTGGAGTAGGCCTCCACGTCCAGGTTGCCCTGTGGAGCGGAGCCTGCCAGCCCGTTCTCTGTCAGATACTTCTTGACCGCCTCGGCCAGGGGATGTGTCGAGCGGCTCTCCAGGGCCATGAGTACAGGGGCAAGCAGCGTGCTGTCCCCATTCCAGGACACACCTGTCACCGATGGGTGACCGATGGTGAGCGTGCCTGTCTTGTCCAGCACCACGGCCTGGGTGCGGCATGCCTCCTCCAGCGCGGCGGCATCCTGGATCAGAATGCCCGCGTTGGCTGCAAGCCCGATGCCCACTGTGATGGCTGTGGGAGTGGCGAGCCCCAGGGCGCAGGGGCAGGCCACCACCAGCACGCTTACGGCTGCTGTCAGCCCCCTTTGCCATCCTCCGTCCCCATCCAGCAAGCCCCAGGCGAGCAGGGTGAGCACACTCAGTGACATGATGGTGGGCACGAAGACTGCTGCCACGCGGTCGGCCAGCCTCTGCACGGGGGCTTTGCTGCCTTGGGCCTCGCGCACCATGCGTATGATGTGGGCCAGCAGAGTCTGGTCGCCCACGTTCCTGGCGCGATAAGTGAAACTGCCCTGCTGGTTGGTGGTGCCCGCATACACAAGGCTTCCCGCGCACTTCTCCACCGGGACGGGCTCACCACTGAGCATGCTCTCGTCCACATACGACGAGCCGCTCTCCACTGTGCCATCCACGGCGATGTGCTCCCCGCCCCTGGCCAGGAGCAGGTCACCCACCTGCACGTCACCTATGCTCTTCTCCCAGGTGTGCCCCTCGCTGTCCGTGGCTGTCACGGTCTGCGGGCTCAGGTTCATGAGCGAGCGCAGCGCGTCGGTGGTGTGCCCCTTGGCGCGCGCCTCCAGCAGGCGGCCAATCATGACAAATGTGACAATCATCGAGGCCGACTCGAAGTAGAGGTGAGGCATGGTAGTTCCCTCCTGGCTGTGCAGATGCCAGAGCAGCATGAACGCGCTGTAGAGGTAGGCGACCCCTGTGCCTGTGGCCACCAGCAAGTCCATCCCCGCTGAGCAATGGCGTAGCTGCTTCCATGCGTTCACGAAGAAAGCACGCCCCAGCCATAGCACCACGGGGGTGGCCAGCAGCCATGTGAGCATCGAGGAGAACACTGAGGCGGGGGCGAACATCTGCAAGGCCCATACGCCGATGGAGAGCAGGGCGGCCCATACAGTGCGGTTGCGCATCCGCTGCCACTCATCCAGCCTTTTCCAGGATGCCTTTAACTCTGACTCATGGGCATTCTTCCCGATGACGAGGTCGTAGCCGGCATCCTGCACGCACTGCCGCAGTTTCTGTGGCGAGCATGCCTCTGTGTCGTATTCCACGAACACAGTCTGGGCGGCAAAGTTCACTGTGGCTTGCAACACGCCTTCCTGCGCCTGGAGTGCTTTCTCCACACGGGCAGCGCATGCGGCGCATCCCATGCCCAATACAGGATATGTTTGTGCAAAAGTCATTATGATATAGTTTTATTGTGAGATGAATCCTCCAGATGGAGCGTGCCTGTCGGTAGATGCTTATGTACGCTTCCGTTCAGGGAGGTGTGACTCTATGACAGGGCTTTCTCAGCCTATCACCACCCGCCTGCCGCATTCACTGGCCAGTTCCTTGGCATATTTGCTGCGGTCGTTGAAGCGTGCGAGCAGTTGTCTGTAGGCCTCCTTGTCCTGCATCAGTTCGGGGTTTCTGGCCTGTTCCAGCAGCCTCTTCAGTTCCTGCTGTACGCAATCCAGTTTGATGCTGTTGACCAGGGTCATGACTATATCAGCGAGGCGTTGTTCCTCGGGGGCTCCCTGGTGTATCTTGCTGAGCGGTTCCTCGTCCACACACAGTTCGAAGGCCAGGCCGCTTATCAGCGGATCGGGGTGGTTGGCAAAGAACCGCTCGGCACTGAATCCCTCGTCATGCACATGCTGGATGGCCTCCTGCAGGATGCGCTCATAGAGGGACGAGGACAACTCGATGCCGTCGTCCTGCAGGCTCAGGTAGGTATATTCTATCGCGCTGAGGTTCTTCACCTCGCCGTTCTCGTCCTCCATCTGCGACATGAGTTCCTCTCCACGGCACAGCAGGAGCCTCATGAGGTCACGCTCGCAGTTGCTCTCGGCTGTTGATGTCGTGGAGCCCGCAGCCTGCCCTGTCATGCTGGACATGGGGCCGGGAGTGGGTGTCGTGCTGCCGGCATAGGGCGGCATTGCTCCGCCCTGTGGGACAGGTGTGGGGGAGGTGCCTGGCGTGGCAGTGGTGGCGGTTGTTTCCGGCGTGGGTGCGTCGGCATTGCCTCCCTGGGTCGAGGGAGCCTCTCCGCCCGCCGCCCCCTGCTGGTAGGTGCTGCGGCGTGCCTCCCGCTCGGCCTCCCTGCGCCGCTCGTCGGCCATCGTCCTGCGCTGCTCGTTCACGGCATTGGCGATGAGCCGTTCCTCCATTTGCAGTTTCTGCGATGCCTGTCGTGTGTAGAGCACACGTGTGATTTCGTCGGGGATGGCCGCGATGCTGGCCGCGATGCTGTGCACCAGTTGTCCCAGTCGTGTGGGGTCGTCCTTGGCCGCCTGCATCAAGTGCGCTGTCTTGTACTGGATGAAGTCGGTCTGGTGCCCGGCCAGGTACTGCTGGTACTCGGTGGCGGTGTGCTTGCGTGCGAAACTGTCGGGGTCATCCCCATCGGGCAGCAGCAGCAACTTGACATTCATGCCCTCGGCCAGCAGCATGTCTATGCCCCTCTCGCTGGCATGTATGCCCGCCTCGTCGCCGTCATAGATGACGGTGATGTTGTTGGTCATGCGGTGTATCAGGCGTATCTGGTCGGTGGTGAGTGCGGTGCCCGATGAGGCCACCACATTCTCCACCCCATGCTGGTGCATGGCCATCACGTCAGTGTAGCCCTCCACCAGGTAGCACAGGTCGCGCTTGCGTATGGCCTCCTTGGCCTGGAAGAGCCCGAAGAGTTCTTTGCGCTTGCTGTAGATGATGCTCTCGGGAGAGTTGAGGTACTTCACGTTCACCCCCTTGGTGGCCGCATCCAGCACACGTCCGCCAAACCCCGCCACACGTCCGCTGACGGTGAAGATGGGCCATATCACACGCCCACGGAAACGGTCACGCAGCCGCCCGTCCTCGTTTTTTAGGCAGAGCCCTGTGCCTATGCTCAGCCGGGGCTCCCGCTGGTTGATGGTGTTGGTGAGGTACTGCTCCTGGTAGCCAGCCTTCAGCGCGTCGGCTCCCAGCGAGTGGTCGCGGCTGTCGGGGCAGAAGCCCAGCTGGAAGCGCGCTATGATGTCGTCGCGGAAACCACGGTTGTGGAAGTAGGCCAGGCCGATGGCACGTCCGTCGGGCGTGTCGTGCAACTGTTTTTGGAACCACTCCTTGGCCCAGTCGTTGAGGATGAACATGCTGTCGCGGTCGGTCTGCGACTGCTTCTCTTCGGGCGAGAGTTCCTTCTCCTTTATCTCGATGCCGTATTTCTTGGCCAGATAGCGCAGCGCGTCGGGGTAGCTCAGCTGCTCGTGCTTCATGATGAAGTCCACGGGCCGCCCGCCCACACCGCAGGCAAAACACTTGCAGATGTTCTTGGCTGGAGACACCATGAACGATGGGGTGCGGTCATCGTGGAACGGACAGAGCCCCTTGAGGTTGGCTCCCGACCGCTTGAGCGTCACGAAGTCCGACACCACATCGACGATGTTGGCCGCGTCCAGTATTCTGTCTATCGTAAGCCTGTCTATCATGTCATGCTTCTCCCTATGGCTTGGTGTGTTGTTTTGCTTGGGCGGATGTCCACGTGGACTCCCCGCCTGGGCCTGTTGTGTGTGTGTTGTGGGGTGGCAAAGCCCCTCCCCGCTCAGATGCCTATGCCGCAGTCGTTCTTTATCTCCGACATGACAAAGGTGCTCTCGATGCTGCCCACGCTCTCTATTGCCCCCAGGGTGTTGAGAATGAACTCCTGGTAGGACTTCATGTCGGGCGCGTGTATCTTGAGCATATAGTCGAAGTTTCCGCTGATGTTGTAGCATTCGCTCACCTGCCTCACCTCCCGGATGCGGTCGGTGAAGTCCTGGGCGATGTCACGGTTCATGCGGCGCAGTTTCACATTGCAGAACACCACGAAGCCCCTGTTGAGTTTGTCGGCATCGAGCACCGCCACATACTTGCGTATGTAGCCCATCCGCTCCAACCGCTTCTGCCGCTCGAAGACAGGGGTGGTGGAGAGGTGTACCTGTGCCGCCAGTTCCTTGGTGGTGAGGCGTGCGTTCTCCTGCAGGATGCGCAGGATGGCGAGATCTGTCTTGTCCAGTTCTTCTGTGTGCATGTGTGTGCTTTATCTTATGTGGGAAAGGAAGCCCCCTCCCGACCTCCCCCTGGGGGGAGGGGTAATGGTATGTGTCGCCTGCTGCTGCGGCACGCGTTTTTATGCACATGCCTCCCCCTCGGGCCCGGCCATGGTGATGCTGTTTGTCCTGCACGATGCCGCCCTCTCGTCCAGTCCAGGCTGGATGGTTTGACGCAGGGGCATGCGATGGCCGGTGCGGCGGCATGCGTTGGATGACGCAGGGGCATGTGATGGCTGGTGCAGCGGCATGCGCTGGCTGGAGCGGTCTCCCGCTGCATTCCCCATGCCCCAATTCTTAATTCAAAATTCCTAATTCAAAATTATTCTTCATTCTCCTCATCGTCCATGTCGAAGTCGAAGTCCCCGAAGTAGGAGGGCACCTCCTGGGTGAACTCGTCCAGGCTTCGGCGGTCCTTCTTGGTGGGACGCCCAGTGCCCTTGGCCCGGTTGGCAAATCCGCTGATGCGGCTTATCTCCAGCAGTTCGTACTGCTCCTGCGGGGTCACATTCTCCAGTATCTCGGGCAGGAGCCGTGCCCCCACCCGCTTCTCGATGGGCTGCAGCACCTTGAACGAGTAGGTGACAGGCGGCTTGCGCACGCTCACCACGTCGCCCGCCTTCACCGTGCGGCTCGCCTTCAGCTGCGTGCCTCCCATGCTCACCTGCCCCTTGCGGCAGGCAGCAGTGGCCAGCGTGCGCGTCTTGAAGATGCGCGCTGCCCACAGCCACTTGTCTATGCGTGCTTCCTGACTGGCCATCGTGCTCAAGCCCTTTCTGCCGTGAGGCGGCAGATGTTCACCACCGTCATCATGGCCTTCTGCATGCTCTGTATGGGAACAAACTCATGCCTGCCGTGGAAATTGAGCCCGCCTGCGAAAATGTTGGGGCAGGGCAGACCCTTGAAGGAGAGTTGTGCGCCGTCGGTACCGCCACGTATGGGCACCACCTGGCAGAATCCGCATGCCTCCTGGATGGCGTCATGGGCGATGCTGGTGATGTGTGGCTTGTCCTCCAGCTGGCAGAGCATGTTGTAGTACTGGTCCTTGACCACGGCTGTCACCGTGCCATCGCCATACTTCTCGTTCATCAGTCGTGCGGCCTCGGCCACCTTCGCCTTGCGCTGCTCAAAGGTGGCGCGGTCGTGGTCGCGTATGATATAGCTCAGCGTGGCCTCCTCCACCGTGCCGCTCATGCCAGTCAGGTGGTAGAATCCCTCGTATCCCTCGGTGGTCTCGGGACGCTCCTGGGCCGGCAGCATGGCGATGAACTCGCTGGCCAGCAGGCAGGCGTTGAGCATCTTGCCCTTGGCATAGCCAGGGTGCACGTTGCGGCCCTGTATCAGTATCTTCGCTCCGGCGGCGTTGAAGTTCTCATATTCCAGTTCGCCCACCTCGCCACCGTCCATGGTGTAGGCCCACTGGCACCCGAACTTCTCCACATCGAAGAGGTGTGCCCCCGCGCCAATCTCCTCGTCGGGATTGAATGCCACGCGTATCTTGCCGTGCTTGATTTCGGGATGCTGCATGAGGTAGGTCATGGCGGTCACTATCTCGGCGATGCCCGCCTTGTCATCCGCGCCCAGCAGCGTGTGCCCGTCGGTCACTATCAAGTCCTCTCCGATGTGTGCCTTCAGTTCGGGAAACTGCTCCACCGAGGTGGTGATGCCCTCCTGGCTGTCCAGCACGATGTCAGTGCCGTCATAGTTGTGGATGATGCGCGGGCGTATGCCTGCCCCGCTGCAGTCGGGACTGGTGTCCATGTGGGCGATGAAGCCGATGGTGGGCACCGGCTTGTCGGTGTTGGCGGGCAGGGTGGCATACACATAGGCATGCCCGTCCATCTCCACGTCCTCCAGGCCGATGGCCTGGAGCTCGCCGTGCAGGTATCGTGCCAGGTCCCATTGCTTGTCGGTGCTGGGGCACTGCGCCTCGCTGTCCTCGCTGGATTGCGTGTCGATGGACACGTATTTGAGAAATCTGTCAGTCAGTTCCATCTTGGGTGTTGTCTTGTCTTTATGGTCAGTTGTCTTGTCTCTTCTTGCTCACTTGTTATTGTAGTTGCACATGGCAAACTGCATGCCGCTCAGGGCGAAGGCCCGTATGGCCTCACATGCCACGGGCACCTTCTCGTCCACCTTCTGCTCGTCCTCGGGGGCGAAGTGCCCAAGCACGAAATCGACCTGCCCGCCGCGCGGGTAGTCGTTGCCTATCCCGAACTTCAAGCGGTTGTACTTCTCGGTGCCCAGCATCTGCGCTATGTGCTTCAGTCCATTGTGTCCCCCAGCGCTTCCTGACGGCTTGAGCCTGATGGTGCCCACGGGCAGGCTCAGGTCATCCACCACCACAAGCAGGTTCTCCAGGGGCACCTTCTCCTGCTGCATCCAGTAGCGCACGGCATTGCCCGAGAGGTTCATGTAGGTCGAGGGCTTCAGTAGGACGAGCTCGGCATTCTTGACCCTCATGTGTGCCACGAAGCCGTAACGCTTGTCCTCAAAAGCAGTATTGGACGCCTTGGCAAGGGCGTCCAATACTCTAAATCCGATGTTGTGGCGGGTGCCATCGTATTCCTCGCCGATGTTGCCCAGCCCCGTTATCAGGTATTTCATTCTACGTTGTCTGTGTCACCGTATCAGGCCTTGGCAGCAGCGCTCATGGCAGAGCGTGTCATCTTCACCTGGCAAACCACCACACTGGGGCTTGTCACCAGTTCCAGGCCCTCGAAGTGCAGCTCGCCCACCTTGATGGTCTTGCCCATAGCCAGGTGAGTCACATCGATGTTCAGCTTCTCGGGGATGGCGGTGTAGGGAGCGCGCACCTTCAGTTTGCGCACGCTGGCAGCCAGCTTACCACCGGCCTTCACACCCTCGGCCAGACCTGTCATCTGGATGGGCACCTCCATCACGATGGGCTTCTCCTCGGTGATCTCGTAGAAGTCAACATGCAGCAGCTGGTCAGTCACAGGGTGGAACTGCAACTCCTTCATGATAGCCTTGCACTCCTTGCCATCGATGGTCAGGTTGACGCTGTAGATGTCGGGAGAGTACACCAGCTTGCGGAGCTCCTCCTGCGTTGTGCTGAAGCTCATGGCGATGTTCTCGCCGTTCTCGTTCTTGGCCTCGCCGTAGAGGTTGCAGGGAACGCCGCCGTTCTTGCGCAGTTCGCGTGTTGCCTTCTTGCCGGTCTCGGTACGTGCAGTACCCTTCACGTTGATACTTTTCATCTTGTTCTTTCTTTGTTTGTGTTACTCTAAATTAAGTCTCTTGTGCTCAATTCGCCATCACACGGCTTATGAAGCGGGGGCAAAGGTACTGCTTTTCCCTGGATTTCCAGCATGTTTCGGCCAGAAAGATTGCACGGCTGCATGTCTTGGCCCGCATGGGTGCCCCATGCCTGTCCTCCCTGTTGCCAGGCATGTAGTGGGCGGCGGGCCATCCTTTCCCGAGGGCACATGGGCATACCTGCATGGCACCGGGAACTCCATGCTGGCCTGCAGTTCATCTCCACCAGGGCGTATGTCATCTCCCCAGGGGTGTATAATATATAATGTATAGGGAACTCTTCCCAGTCCTTAGAGCCCGGTGGGGAGGTCCATGTCGATGCGTATCTCTCCAGGTTCGGTCTGCCCCTCCTGCCCGGAGTTGCCATCCATGGCGTGTGCCATTGCGTCCTCCAGGCTGTCCAAAAACTTCTGGAAGTCTTCGGGGAAGAGAAATATCTTGTGCTTCTCGTAACTCACATGAGTGTCCTCGGCCATGCCCGATGTCATCTTCTTGCTCTCTGTGATGCTCAGATAGCGTCCTCCTCGCTTGTTCTCTTTCACGTCCAGGTAGTAGATACGCTGGCCGGCCTTCACTGTTCTTGAGAACAAAATGTCTGAATCATTGCCTCTCGGTGTCGTTTTTGCTTCCATTCTCCTTAATGTGTGTTAGCGTTTCTTATATGCAAAAATCCTCTTATTTTCTCTGTCCACCAAAAAAAACGTGGAAAAATATGCTTATGTGGGGCAAAATGCGTACTTTTGTCCACCTTTTAAGACAATGGTATGATAAATCGTGAGTTGATTCGACTGAAGGTGGTACAGATAGTCTATTCTTACTGCCAGAGCGGTTCGAGGAATATTGACGCGGCAGAGAAGGAACTGGACTTGAGTCTCTCCCGCGCCTATAAGTTGTATGTAAGTCTGCTCCTTCTTATGGTGGAGGTGGGACGCATGGGGCTCCGTATGGACGAGATGCGCCGTAACAGGGCCCGTCGTCTGGGATTGAAAGAACTGGACAACAGCCGCTTCGGCAACAACCGCTTCCTTCTCCAACTGGAGAGTAACCGCCACCTGCGCGAGTGTGTGGACGACCTGAAGGTCTCCTGGGCGGAACACGAGGACTATGTACGCAAGCTCTACACGCAGATAGAGGACAGCAAGCTCTATGCCAACTATATGGCGGCTGAGGAGGACACCTATGCCAATGACCACGATTTCTGGCGCAAGGCCTATCGCCAGTTCATCTGTGACAACGATGAACTGGATGACATCCTGGAGGAGATGGACATCTACTGGAATGATGACAAGGCCATTGTCGATACCTTTGTGCTCAAGACCATCAAGCAGTTCAGCGAGAAGAGCACTGACGACCAGCCCCTGCAGCCCGAGTATCGCGACGAGCAGGACCACAACTTCGCCGTGCGCCTGCTCCGTCATGCCATCACGGGGGCCGACACATACACCGAGTATATAGCCGCCACCACGCGTGGATGGGACATCAGCCGTGTTGCCCTCATGGACCGCATCATCATGCAGGTGGCCCTGGCAGAACTCCTCACCTTCCCCGAGATACCTGTGGGCGTGACCATCAACGAATATGTGGAGCTGGCCAAGATGTATGGCTCGCCCAAGAGCGGCAAGTATGTCAACGCCACCCTGGACACCATCGTGAAGCGGCTGGTGAAGGAGCACAAGCTGATTAAGGATGTCCCCATGGGCGAGCGGTTCGCCGAGAGCACCACCGAGGAGGCACCCGCCGAGGAGAGTGAGGAGAAGTGAGCGCATTCACAGTAAGCAGACCAACACATTAAACTCAACAATATGATTACAGTATTGGTAGCAGCAACAGCCATGCAGCAGTACCAGCCCTTCATCATGATGGGTCTTATCGTCGTTATTATGTGGTTCTTCATCTTCCGCCCCCAGCAGAAGAGGCAGAAGGAGGTGCAGAACTTCCGCAATGCCATCAAGGAAGGCCAGCAGGTGGTGACCGCCGGCGGTATCTATGGTATCGTGAAGAAGGTGTCCGAGGAGGACAATACACTCCAGATAGAGGTGTCCAAGGGTATTTGTATCAAGGTGGACCGCAACTCTGTCTATGCCACCGCACAGCCTACCGTGCGCTGACGGCAAGCACATGACTGACATTTGCCGGGAGCAGGCCGGCAGGCTCCGCTCCCGCATCCAAGAGCAGAAATGAACGCCAGAACAAGCAGAACCATAAGAAAGATCAGACTCGCGCTCCTGAGTTCAAAGGCACGTGAGACGCTGGTCTTTCTCTTTTTCCTGGCCATCTCCTACGGCTTCTGGCTGCTGCAGACACTCAACGAGTCCTTCGACATCCGCCTGCAGGTGCCCTTGCAGCTGACTGAGGTGCCCGAGAATGTGGTCATCACCACCCCCCTGCCCAGCCAGATCTTGGTGAGCGTACACGACAGGGGCACGTCCCTGATGCGCTACCTGCGCCGCAGGGAACTGAAGCCTGTCGAGCTGGACTTCTCTGCCTATGACAACGGAGCCTCCAGCGCGAGGGTGCAGATTCCGCTCCAGGACATCCAGCGTGCCATCCAGAGCCAGTTGGATGTCACCAGCCACATCCAGGGCATCCATCCCGACACCATCGAGTACTACTTCAACAGGGGGCTGGCTTATCGCCTCCCGGTAAAGGTCTGCGGCAAGGTGACCACCACGCCCCAGAATTACCTGCAGGGCATGCACGCCGACCCCGACACACTCACCGTGTATGCGCCCACCCAGGTGCTCGATACCATGCAGGCCGCTTATGTGAGCGTGTCCATGTCCGGGCTGACGGCCAACACCACGGTCAAGGCCTCGCCGCGCTATATGAAGGGTGTGCGCTATGAGCCATCCAGTGTCAAGGTGACGGCCCTGGTGGATTATTATACCGAGAAGACGGTCGAGGTGCCCATCATAGGACTGAACTTCCCTGGCGACAAGGTGCTCCGCACTTTCCCGGGCAAGGCACGGGTGACCTTCAGAGTAGGTGCCAGCCAGTTTGCCCGCTACACGGCCGATAGTTTCGTGCTGGCTGTCACCTATGAGGAACTGCTTCAGAACGATTCCCCCAAGTACCGCCTGCACCTGAAGTCCCTGCCCGAGGGAGTCTCCAATGTGCGCATCGTGCCCCAGGAGATTGACTATCTGATAGAGCAGACGGACAGCCAGGACGAAAGCGATGATGCCCTATGACAAGCATGCGGACTGACTGCGGCACCATGCATGAGCCTTGCGAGCCACGCCTGGGGCAGGTGCGCCTGGGCATCACAGGCGGCATAGGCAGCGGCAAGAGTTACGTGGCACACCTGCTGGAGAGCGGATGGAACGTGCCCATATACGACTGTGACAGGGAGGCCAAGCGCATCACGGCCGAGTCGGAGAACATCCGCCAGGCCCTGGCACGCCTGGTGGGCGACGGGCTGTGGCAGCAGGGAGTCATGCAGAAAGCCGTCCTGGCAGCCTACCTCTTTGCCAGCCCCGACCATGCAGCCCAGGTCAACGCCATCATACACCCAGCCGTGCGGGCCGACTTCCTGCGCTGGGCCGACAGCCACAGGCATGACCCCGTGGTGGCCATGGAGAGTGCGATACTCTGCGAGAGCGGGTTCCATACGCTGGTCGATAGCCTCATGCTGGTGGAGGCCCCCATGGAGGTACGGCTGCAGCGGGCCATGAGCCGCGACGGAGCCAGCCGTGACCAGGTGCTCGCCCGCATGGCCAGGCAGGACTCCACCCAGGCGAGGCGTCTGGCACGCTTCGTCATACACAACGGCGGTGTCCGGGACGAGGCACTGCAGGCCCAACTGCAGCACGTCATGGAGGCCCTCCAGAACGAGCGTTCCATAGAACAGGACAACAACAAACAGACAAACATATAAAAAAGAAACAACTATGTTGAAAAAGATTTTGGCCATCTCAGGCAAGCCTGGACTCTACAGGCTCGTCTCTCATGGTAACCGCAGCCTCATCGTGGAGACCCTGGAGGCAAAGCCCAAGCGCATGCCCGTCTTCGCCACTGACAAGGTGGTGTCGCTCGCAGACATCGCCATGTACACCGACGATGAGGGAGTGCCCCTGCCCAAGGTGCTTGACAATATCAAGGAGAAGGAGCAGGGCGGCAAGGCCAGCGTGGATTACCGCAAGGCGGGCAGTGCCGAACTGAGCGAGTTCATGGCAGCGGTGCTCCCCAACTATGACCGTGAGCGCGTGCACATCTCTGACATCAAGAAACTCATCCAGTGGTATGACCTGCTGATTGAGAATGGCGTGAACGACTTCAGCGAGGAGCAGGAACAGGCTCCCGAGGCAGAGCAGGAGCAGGTATAAGCCCGCTCCCGCCACATCACCCGCTACTGGCCTCCATGGCACACCCCCAGGCTCATGCCTCGCAGGGTGTCCATGGGGGCCATTGTCGTGTCAGGTGGCAGGCAGTCGCCGGCACGGTGCGGGAAAAAGTGCATGCCCCTGCATGCGTCATCGCATGCCCCAGTGTGTGTCATCGCAGGGGCATGCGTGGCCCATCGCAGGGGCATGCCTTTTTTTGTCCCAGGTGAGTGGCAGGGATGGCCTCGCTGCATGACGAGTTTGCCACGGCTTCGTGCAAAACATGCCTGGCGAGCCTTCCCCATAGGAGAAAACTTCGTAAATTTGTATGGAACAAGGCACTTGGGCTGCCCCTGGGCACCGCCACATGACACACGCGTGTCCTGTGTGTGCTACGCCCCTCTGCGGTGCCACCTGACTTTTGAACAACTTCCTGTATGACAAGAAAAACTGACCTTCGGGACTTGCTCTCTACCGTGTTCCTGCTGGTATCACTCTCCGCAGGGGCACAGACCTACTCCGTGTCCTCGCCGGATGGCCATCTGGTGGCCGCCGTCACCTGGGCCGACAGCACCCTCACCTACAGCGTGTCCCATTCATCGGGGCGCATGCTGGTCAACCCCTCCCCCCTGGGGCTGGTCACCAGCCAGGCCGACTTCACCCATGGTGTCGCGCTGGAGGAGTGCCACACCAGCGAGGTGGATGACTCCTACCAACTGCCCGTGGGCAAGCAGAGCCACTACCGTGACCACTGCCGGGTGCTCTCCGTCACCACCAGACAAGGGTCCTGGAGGCAGACCGTGGAGGTGAGAGTCTATGACGACGGCTTTGCCTACCGCTACCTGCTTCCCTCCCATGACGGGGTCGGGAGCGTCGATGTGACCGATGACGCGGGCCGGGTGAGGGTGGCCAGCCTCAAGTGGTGCCTGGGGT
>CAVKOT010000060.1:4406-14119 GCA_963658045.1 Opitutia bacterium UBA4654 | reverse complement strand
CACATGATGGAGAGCACTCCCGTGCCCGTGCCGGCATCCACCACATCCTGCCCCTCCAGGTCGGCCTGCGCCAGCCACTCCATCAGCATGCGCGTGGTGTGGTGGCTGCCTGTGCCGAAGGCCTGCCTGGGCGAGATGGTGATGTCATAGGGCATGGCGGGCACATCGCCATGGCGGGTGTCGTGTACCACTATCTGCCCGCCGATGATGACGGGCTGGAAGCCCTCCTCCTCCCACACCTGGTTCCAGTCCTGGTAGGGCGCGTCCTGGGCCGTGAACCCGATGCTGGTGCCTGGCAATGGGAAATCCCGCAGTGAGAGCCGTACCCGCTGCTCGCTCCATAGTGGCTGCTGGATGTAGGCCACCAGGCCGCCTGCGGTGTCAGAAAATGTCTCGAAACCCTCGTCGCCCAGCAGGGCAGCCAGCAGGTCGGCAGCCGTCTGGCTGAAGGGCTTTATCTGGAATGTAACCTCAGTATATTTCATAACCGCGTGCAAAATTAGGATAAAAAACTCTAAACAGGGAATTTTCCCCATGCAAATAGGCTAAATCCCTTTGGACATCTCGGCGAAAGGGGCTAACTTTGTGTCAGAAAACATAAAGGCAAGGAATATGAAAAGAAATTTGTTTCTAATCCTGACACTTTCTGTGCTGCCTGGCCTGGCTATGGCACAGGGCACAGACGATGACATGTACTTCGTTCCTGGCAAGACAAAGGCCAGGACAGAGAAGGCCGTGACACTGCCGGCAACCCGCGAGACGCACCCGCGTCCCGTGGTGGTGGATGGTGATGCTAACGCTGACTACCACACGGGTCGCCTGCGTGACGTGGATGAATATAACCGCCGCTCGGCTGGCAAGGATGGGGTGACGACGCGACTGGTGGGCGACACCCTGTATGTGACCTCGTCAGACAGCACTGGCTCGCAGGTGGTCTCACGCTATGCGCCTGGCGAGAAGGTGGACGAGGCGTTCGGCGTGGATCCCGATGACGGCTATCGCTACAGGGATGCTGACGAGGGCTATTACGATGATGACTATTATTACACCTCGCGGCTGTACCGCTTCAGGGGGCTGGCATGGCGTGACCCCTTCCTGTGGGACATCAGTTTTGGCTGGTATGACCCTTGGTACGACCCCTGGTATGGCTGGTGCATGCCTTATTACCGCTACGGATACTGCGGATGGTATGACTGGGGATGGGGCTGGCACCATCATCCC
This sequence comes from Opitutia bacterium UBA4654, assembly GCA_963658045.1. Taxonomy (GTDB): domain Bacteria; phylum Bacteroidota; class Bacteroidia; order Bacteroidales; family Bacteroidaceae; genus Physcousia. Next base: position 12,898 of record CAVKOT010000060.1, on the reverse strand, counting down.
GGATGGGATTGCGGATGGGGCCCTCACGGATATTACCGCGACTATATGCCTCACCGCCCAAGCCTGGCCTACCGCAACCACGGTGAGCGTGGCGGCCGCTACATGACAGGTGGCATGGCTGGCGGAACGCGCGCTGGCAGGGTGGGCACCACACGCATGGGCTCCACCGGGCGCAATGATGCCGTGGCTGGCACACGGGCAGGACGCACGACCGTGGACGGACGCTCAGTAGGCACGCGAGGCGCGGGGGACTATGCCACCCAGCGTGGCTCACGCTACGAGAGCACGGGACGAAGTGTCCAGCAGGGCACCAGGGAGTCCTACAGCCGTGGAGGCACATCGGAGAGCCGCAGTTACTCTGGCAGCTCGTCCAGCCGGGGCTCTTCTGTGAGCAGCGGCACACGCGGTGGCGGCTTCGGAGGTGGCTTCAGCGGTGGCGGCTTTGGCGGTGGCTCTCGCGGAGGCGGCGGCTTCGGTGGCGGTTCGCACGGTGGTGGCGGACGCGGAGGACGCTGATGACGGGCACGGAAGGCTGGCTTTGACCGCGGGCCTTCTGCTCTAAAACGGCAACATGTAACTTGGGACAGTAACATAAGGATAAACAAACCTATACGAGAAGAATCTTATGAGAAGACTTGACATGGCTGCCCTGCTGCTCGTAGTGGCAGCAGGAGCGCAGGCACAGAATACATTCATCAACGAGCAGGTGACCAATAACTCGCAGGACGTGATAGGCACGGCCCGCTATGTGGGCATGGGTGGTGCCATGGGCGCACTGGGTGCTGACTTTGGAGTCATGGCCTGGAACCCCGCTGGCATCGGACTCTACCGCAAGAGTGACGTGGGACTGACCTTCGGCGGACAGTGGAACAAGGAGCGCATCGACAGCGAGAACCGGGGCACGGGTACGTTTGACCAGATGGGATTTGTGTATAGCGTGAAGATGGGTAACGAGACTTGCCGCTTCTTCAACGTGGGCTTCAACTATCAGAAGAAGGCCAACTATAACTACAACTTCTATGCAGACAACGCCCACCTGAACGGACTCAGCCAGATGGACCAGGTGGCAGAACTGGCGTCGAGTGCCTTTGACACAGACAATAACCTGGCTGGTATGGCCGTGGACAACCAGTGGCTGACCCCTATCTATGGTGATGAGCAAAACCCCGACAAGGCAACTGGCTACTACAACAAGTTCGGAGGCGAGAGCAGTCTCTATACCCGGCACTCGGCCGGAAGCCTGCAGGGGTATGACATCAACTTCAGCACCAACCTCAAGGACCGCGCCTACCTGGGCCTGAACCTGGGTTTTGACAATGTGGATTACCGCTCGTGGTCGGAGTACACCGAGTTCAACAGCTACAACAATGACGCCAACGAGAACATTAAGGGTGACTATACACTGTACAACGACCAGAAGATAACAGGCTACGGCATCAATGTAAAACTGGGTGTCATCGTGCGTCCCATTGAGGACAACCCCTTCAAAATCGGTCTCGCAATGGAGACTCCCACCTGGTACAGAATGAAGAACAGCACTCTGTATGACCTGACCGACATGGTGGAGAACAGCCGTACCAACCAGAAGGAGAGTTATCTGGAATACACCATACGCACTCCCTGGAAGGTGAGGGCCAGCATGGGTAGCACCGTGGGCACGTTCTTTGCCTGGGATGTGGATTATGAGTATGCCAACTACGGCAGTATGCACATGGGCTATCCCAAGTATGATGAGTGGGATGATTACCACACCTCCTTCTCCAACACTACCGACAAGGCCATGAACCAGCACTCCAAGCAGACACTCAAGGGGGTACACACCCTGCGTGCCGGAATGGAGTATCGCCCAACGAGTGCCCTGGCCCTGCGACTGGGATACAATTACATCACCTCGGCTTACAAGGACCAGGTGGGATTTGACCAGTACAGCATCAACAGCGCAGCCATGGACTATGCCACCAGCACCAGTTACATGCGCTGGGGGGACACTAATATCCTCACCCTGGGCGTGGGCTATCGCATCAAGGGATTCTATGTGGACCTGGCCTACAAGGTGCGCAACCAGAAGGCTGACTTCCATGCCTTCGACACGTCGTTTGCGCAGGGCGAGACCGAATTTACCCAGGCAAATCCCGACCTGCAGGGCGTGACCATCGACCCCGTGAACGTCAACATGACCCGACAGAGCATTGTGTGCACGCTGGGCTATAAGTTCTGATGGCATCATGCGGCGGTAATATCTCCCCCACCAGGAGGCATCTGCCACATCCGCACACTATACATTATATATTTATATAAGGCAACATCCTGCCATGCCACAGCAGGCAGGACTGGCAAAGCGGCCTGGCTCCGGACAGAGAGCCAGACCGCACTTTTATGACCAGACAGATATTAAACACAAAGCACAACAGTTAAGACAGATGACATCCACACAGGACAACAAGACACAGGAGCGCGAGGCATCGCACCTTGACATGCTTAACGGCCCCATAGCCATCAAGATGGTATGGTTTGCCCTCCCCGTAGCGGGGACGGCCTTCCTGCAGCAACTGCTCAATGCCGCCGATGTGGCAGTGGTGGGCAGGTACGCCAGCAGTTCGGCCCTGGCGGCAGTGGGAGCCAATGCCTTCATCATCAACCTCATGATTAACCTCTTCGTGGGGCTCAGCGTGGGTGCCAATGTGGTGATAGCACGACTGCTGGGCGAGCGCGACCAGGAGAGAGTGAGCCGTGCCGTACACACCTCCATCGCCCTGTCGATAGCAAGTGGCATCCTGCTGGCAGTGGTGGGATGGTTCGGGGCAGAGCAGATACTGGCCTGGCTCGACACGCCGACTGACATCATGTCGCTGGCTGTCCTCTATTTCAGAATTTATTTCCTGGGGATGCCCTTCATGATGCTGATGAACTTCGCCGCCGCTGTTCTGCGCAGCAAGGGCGACACGCGCCGCCCACTCTTCGTGATGGCCTTGAGCGGGGCAGTCAATGTGGTGCTCAACCTGGTATTCGTCATCCGCTTCCACATGAGTGTGGAGGGCGTGGCCATAGCCACCCTGGTGTCATCGGTGCTCAGTTCCATCATGCTGGTATATATCCTGCGCAAGGAGAAGGGGATGCTTCAACTGAGGCTGCACAGGCTGCGCCTGCACTGGGATGTGCTGAAGAGCATTGCCATCATAGGTGTTCCAGCCGGTGTTCAAGGCATGATGTTCAACTTCTCCAACGTGCTCATCCAGGGCGGAATCAACTCTCTGGGTGCGACAGCAATCGCTGCCAACACCGTGTCGCTCAACTATGATTACTTCTGCTACTTCTTTGCCAATGCCTTTGCACAGGCTGGCACCTCCTTCCTCAGCCAGAACCATGGTGCCCAGTTGTACAGTCGCTGCCGCCGCGTGATACGTGACACTATCCTGCTGGGTGCGGGTTCCACGCTGGCCGTGAGCCTTCTGTGTGTGTTCCTGGCCACTCCGCTGAGCGCGATATTCAGTTCTGACCCTGAGGTGATACGCCTTTCGGTACAGCGTATAGTCATCGTGCTTCCCTTCTATGCCGTGCATTCCTGCAACGAGACGGTATCTGGACTGATGCGTGCACTGGGCCACTCGCTCTCGCCCACACTCATCTGCGTGGTATTCATCTGTGGTGTGCGCCTGCTGTGGATTTACCTTGTGTTTCCCACAAACCCCACCCTGGGCTTCCTTTCATGCTGCTACCCAATCAGTTGGGTGGTCAATGCCACGGTGCTCTTCTGCGTCTTCTTCTGGATTTTGAAGCACAGTCCGTTACAGCACAGAAGGGTGAAGCAGTAAAGGTGGCTAAGATGCCGGGGCAAGTATCCTAAGATAAAACACAAAGTAAGTTAGGATACTTGCCCCAGTATCCTAACTTACTCAGAAGACCTTCCAATTTGGTTATTCGTGGCCGCCTATCCGCACGGCCTCGCCCAGCACGTCTGCCTCTATCTGGCAGCCGTCCCACACTTGCTGTCCATTGACCCAGGTGCGTTCCACACGCCAGTTGAGCGTGTCACCCATGCGCGGACTCCATCCACACTTGCTCTGTATGCACTCCCTGGTCACTTGCCAGGGCGCATTCGGGCGCACCAGCACCAGGTCGGCATGATAGCCCTCGCGCAAGTATCCACGTCGGTCTATGTGCAACAGCGAGGCTGGATTATGGCACATGAGGGACACCATCCGCTCCAGGGAGAGCACCCCCTCGTCCACCAGTCCAAGCATGGAGGGCAGGCTGAACTGCACCATGGGCATCCCGCTCATGGCGCGCTTGCAGCCTCCCTGCTTCTCACTCAGGAGGTGTGGCGCATGGTCTGTGGCCACTACGCGTATGCGTCCGTCATTGAGTGCCTGGCGTAGGGTATCACGGTCAGACCGCTCCTTGATGGCGGGGTTGCACTTGATGAGCGCGCCCAGGCGGCTGTAGTCCTCCCTGCTCCAGAGCAGATGCGCCACGCAAGCCTCGGCCGTCACCTGTGGGTCATCAGGAGTAAAAAGCGCAAGCTCGTCAGCAGTCGTCAGGTGGGCCACATGCAGCCGCGCCCCCGTTTCCCTGGCCAGTCTCACGGCCAGGGAGGTGCTTTGCAGGCAGGCCACACGGTCACGTATGTCGGGATGATGCACGATGTCCGGGTCCTCGCCATACAAAGCCTGGGCCTCGCTCATGCGCTGGTTGATGCGCGCAGTGTCCTCGCAGTGGGTCATGAGCAGGGTGGGGCAGGAGCAGAAGATGGCTCTCAGTGCCTCCTCATCATCCACCAGCATGTTGCCGGTGCTGCTGCCCATGAAGAGTTTCACCCCAGGGACGAGTGAGGTATCGACATGCCTGATGTCGTCCAAGTTGTCACTCGTGGCTCCCAGGTAGAATCCATAGTTCACATGGCACTTCTTGGCTGCCAGGGCATACCGCTCCTCCAGGAGTAGGAGTGTAGTGGTCTGGGGCTTGACATTGGGCATGTCCAGCACGGTGGTCACGCCTCCTGCCGCCGCCGCGCGGGTCTCCGTGTCCATGTCAGCCTTGTGTGTGAGCCCAGGCTCGCGCATGTGCACATGGTCATCAATGACTCCAGGCAGCAGGTAACAGCCCGTGCCATCCACCACCACGTCATCCTCGGGGACAGCCGTGCCATGCAGGATGCCGGCTATCAGTCCGTCCCTAACAATGAGGGAGCCCGTAAAACGTTCTCCCTCATTCACTATTGTCGCATTGCGTATAATCATTTTCTTCCCTTTATCTTGCCCAGCCTGAGCCGTATCACGCCGAAGAGAGCCTCGCTGAAGATGCCCCCGCTCATCTTGCTGGTGCCCAGTTCACGATTGACAAACACCACGGGCACCTCCTTGATGCGAAATCCCAGTTTCAGCGCACTGTACTTCATCTCTATCTGGAAGGCATAGCCCTTGAAGCGGATGTTCTCCAGGTCGATGGCCTCAAGCACCTGGCGACGGTAGCACACGAAGCCAGCCGTGGTGTCGCGCAGGCTAATGCCAAGCATTGTGCGCACATAGGCCGAGGCGTAGTAACTCATCAGCACACGTCCGATAGGCCAGTTGACCACGTTCACGCCAGTGATATAGCGGCTTCCCACCGCCACATCATAACCTTCGTCATGGCATGCGGCATAAAGTCGGGGCAAGTCCTGGGGATTATGGCTGAAGTCGGCATCCATCTCGAAGATATAATCATATCCATGCTCAATGGCCCACTCAAACCCCCGTATGTAGGCTGTGCCGAGTCCGAGCTTGCCCTGCCGCTCTATCAGATGCAGCCGTCCGGCGAGCGGTCCCAGCATGAGTTCCTTCACCACGATAGCCGTGCCGTCGGGGCTGCCATCGTCGATGATGAGCACGTCCAGTGCCTTTTCCAGTCCGGTCACCGCCGTAATGATGGCCTTGATGTTCTCAATCTCGTTGTACGTCGGTATGATGACGATTCCGTCGCTGTGTGGCTTCGCTGTCATATTAGAGTGTCATTGTTTGAAGCAAAGGTAACGCAATCCTGCGTGACAGCCAAAAAAGGCCAGTGCTTTTTAGTGTTCATGCGGAAAAATATCGTACTTTTGTTCTGTGAAGCAAGATTTATCGCAAATATCACTCATATATGCAGCAACAGAAAGTCATTATCTTGGATTTCGGGTCGCAGACGACCCAGCTCATAGCGCGGCGATTGCGTGAGCTGGACACGTTCTGCGAGATACTGCCCTACAACAAGTTTCCCGTCTCTGACCCCGATGTCATAGGCGTGATACTGGCTGGCAGCCCCTACAGTGTCTATGATCCCCAAGCCTTCAAGGTGGATTTGTCGCAGTTCCGTGGGCGCATGCCCATCCTGGGCATCTGCTATGGCGCACAGTTTATGAGCCACGTCCTGGGCGGTAAGGTGGAGCCTGCGGGCAGCCGCGAGTATGGCCGTGCCAATTTGACCACCATAGACCTGGATAACCCACTGTTCCATGGGTTTGAGCAGGGAAGCCAGGTGTGGATGAGCCATGGGGACACCATCACGGCCCTGCCCAAGGGATTTCATGCCATAGCCAGCACCGACAAGGTGAAATATGCGGCATACGCAGCCGACAACGAGCCCATCTGGGGCGTGCAGTTCCATCCCGAGGTGTTCCATTCCCTGCAGGGCACGCAACTGCTGAAGAACTTTGTCGTGGACATCTGTGGCAGCCGTCAGGACTGGTCGCCGGCCAATTTCGTAGATACGACTGTCGAGGAGTTGCGCAAGCAGATAGGCCATGACCGTGTCATCCTGGGCCTCTCGGGAGGTGTCGATAGCAGCGTGGCCGCCGTCCTGCTCAACCGTGCCATTGGTGACCAGTTGACCTGCATCTTTGTGGACCATGGCATGCTGCGCAAGGATGAGTTCACCAGCGTGATGCACGACTACGAGTGCCTGGGCCTGAACGTTATCGGTGTGGATGCCAGCGCACGCTTCTTCCGCGACCTTGACGGTGTGACAGAGCCCGAGAAGAAGCGCAAGATCATAGGCCGTGACTTCGTGGAGGTGTTCAACGAGGAGGCACATAAGATTACCGACGCGAAGTGGCTTGCCCAGGGCACCATCTATCCCGACCGTATCGAGAGCCTCAATATCACGGGTAAGGTCATCAAGAGCCACCACAATGTGGGCGGCCTGCCCGAGGAGATGCACCTGTCACTGTGCGAGCCCCTGAAGTGGCTCTTCAAGGACGAAGTGCGCCGTGTGGGTCGCCAGCTGGGCATTCCCGAGCATCTCATAGGCCGTCATCCCTTCCCCGGTCCTGGCCTGGCAGTGCGCATCCTGGGAGCCATCACGCCCGAGAAGGTGCGTGTGCTGCAGGAGGCTGACCACATCTTCATCCAGGGACTGCGCGACTGGAAACTCTATGACCAGGTTTGGCAGGCAGGAGCCATCCTGCTCTCCGAGGTGCGCAGCGTGGGTGTGATGGGTGACGAGCGCACCTATGAGAACCCCGTAGCCCTACGTGCGGTGACCAGTACAGACGCGATGACTGCCGACTGGGCGCATCTTCCCTATGACTTCCTCGCCTTTGTGAGCAATGAGATTATCAACAAGGTAAAGGGAGTGAACCGCGTTTGCTATGACATCTCCTCAAAGCCACCAGCAACGATTGAGTGGGAGTAATCCTGCGACACGACAATAAGCAACAGGGAGCGGAAGGTGCTGTCAAATGACAGACTTTCCGCTCCGTCGTTTTCCCCTTTAGGCATTTCCTTTTCGTTTTTTTGCACATACTCCGCCTAATTGTGGGCGCAAGAGGGGGAGAAGAAAACGGCAATGGGCCTCGAACATTGCCGAAGCCCATTGCCGTTATTCTGTTATCGCTCATTCTGTCAGCGGGTGTACTCCTCCTTGGTGAAGCGAAGAGTCATGAGCGGCTGTCCCGTGCTCTCGCTCCGATAGACGCGTGTGATGGTGACTCCCATGTCCTTGAGGTCCTTTTGCTCGATGTTGTTCTTGAGTTCGGTCAGATAGGAGTCATGCAGTTCCCTTACCACCTCGTCGCTATAGAGACTGTCAAGGTCCAGCGCACCCTTTACCGTGAAGTGGTAGGTGTAGGTGGCGCTGTCCTGGTTGTAGGTGGCACTGTCAAGTGTCGTGTAGGCATCAATGTCATGGGGGCAGTTGCTCTCGGTGAACTCCCTGGCCTCACGCTCCAGCCTCTGCTCCTTGGTCTCCCTGCATCCGCACAGCGATGCCAGCAGGACCAATAGGGCTATGGGCGTGACTATCTTGCTTCTCATTATATATATAATAAAGGATAAACACTATTTGTCAGACTACTTCTTCAGGTACTGGCTGAAGAACTTCCATATCTCCTCACCCGTGTCCATGTCAGCACGGAACCAGTTGTGCCCGGCCCCGATTACCTCATAGAGCCACACGTCATTATGCGTCTTGGGGTTGGTGAAGTAATGATGCACGACCAGGTGCCCGTTCTTGTCATACGACTTGCCCTTGACCGTGTC
>CAVKOT010000060.1:0-4396 GCA_963658045.1 Opitutia bacterium UBA4654 | reverse complement strand
CGTGTCGGTGGGCAGGGGCTTGCAGCCATTCTTCTCCACGATATGGTTGACCGCGTCAGGCACACTCATATAGCAGCCCCAGCCATACTTGTTCTCCAGGTCACCCGTCCATTCCGACGTGCGGTCCTCGGTGCCATGAATCTCCATGAATGGTATGGGACGAGTCTTCTCCCTTTCCTCATACATCCAGGTCAGTGTCAGTCCGGCCACGGAGGCAAGTGCGCGGAACACGTTCTGCTTCTTGTAACTCAGCACATAGCACATCTCTCCGCCATTGGACATGCCTGTCAGGAAGGTGTTGGCCTTGCTCAGCCTGTACTTCTTCTGCACATAGCGTGCCATCTTGACCATTGTCTCCACGTCGTCAAGTTCCCATCCGGCCTGGTTGGGGTAGCGCACGTTCCAGCCTCGCTTGCCTGTCTTGTCCTTCAGACCCTGTGGTACACACAGGGCAAAGCCGTGTCTCACTGCCGCGTCATTCATCCACGTCTCCACAGGGGCCTCGCTGCCATAGCCGTGCAGCGTCATCACGAGGGGAGCCTTGTCGGGCAGTCCGTCAGGCAGGAACATCTTGAAGTGGCGCATGTGTCCGCTTATCATAAGCGAGTCATCCACCACCCTCTGGGCATGCAACCCCTGTGCCATGGTGCCCATGCAGGCTATGGCCAGTAGCAGGGCAAGCCGCCATTTCTTGTTCATCATCTTTCTTGTTGGTATGATTGTTTGTTGTCACATGATTGTGCTCTATATGCAAAGTTAGCGAAAATGTTCGGCATGGACATATATAAACCCCTCTTTTTTCGTAACTTTGTATGTCGCGTGTCCTGGAAACGGGCATAAGGCGACGGCAACCACAGAATAACAATTATCAGTTAGAATTATGAGAATAAGCAAGAAACACGTTGCTGGGCTGCTGCTGACGCTGACAGGCGGACTGCATGCACAGACATTCACCGAGTGGGACAATCCTGCGGTCTATGAGATGAACCGCGAGCGTGCCCACACCATAGCCATCCCGATGGAGTCGGAGGCACAGGTGTGTGGCGGGGAGATAGAGCAGTCCCCCTATTACCTGAGTCTCAATGGCACCTGGAAGTTCCACTGGGTGGGCACCCCCTCAGAAGCCCCGTCAGACTTCTACAAGGACGGCTTCAATGCCAGCGGCTGGGATGACATCACCGTGCCATGCCCCTGGCAGGTGTATGGAGTGCGCAACGGAAAGGCATGGGACAAGCCCTTGTATGTCAACACACGCTATCCGTTCACCTTCACCAGTGACTACAGCGTGATGGCCAGCCGCCCCAGCGACTACACCTACAGCGGTCGGATGACCAATCCAGTGGGCAGTTACCGCCGTGACTTTGACCTGCCCTCTGACTGGGACGGGCGTGACGTGTATGTGCGGTTCAATGGTGCCGGGCACGGCTATTATGTGTGGGTCAACGGCAAGTTCGTCGGATATGCCGAGGACTCCTACCTGCCCAGCGAGTTCAAGATTACCGATCTCGTGCGCAAGGGACACAACAACATCAGCGTGAGGGTCTATCGCTTCTCCAGCGGCTCGTTCCTTGAGTGCCAGGACTACTGGCGCATGACCGGCATCATGCGTGACGTGTTCCTGTGGTCAGCCCCCAAGGAGCAGATCCGGGACTATTTCTTCCGCACCACACAACTTGCCAATGCCAACACCACTGCCTCGGCAGCCCTGGATGTGCGCCTTACCGGTGACGGCCTGGCTGGCTGCGAGCTGGAGGCACGCGTGATGGACGGTGCCAAGGAGGTGGCCTCCGCACATGCGGCCATCGAGAAGGCCGGGACACAGCAACTGTCACTGAACGACATCAATGGCATACAGCCCTGGAGCGCAGAGTCTCCCAAACTCTATGAGCTGGTGCTTGCCCTGAAGCGGGGAGGGAAGACCATCGACCTGCGGGGCGGCAAGGTGGGCTTCCGCATGGTTGCCATCCGCAAGGACGGAGCCCTGACAGTCAACGGCAACAGGGTCATCTTCCACGGAGTGGACAGGCATGACTTCAGCCAGGAGACAGGGCGCACCGTGAGCCGCGAGGAGATGGAGCAGGACATCAGACTGATGAAGAGGCTCAACATCAACGCCGTGCGCACGAGCCACTATCCCAACAACCCCTACTTCTATGACCTGTGTGACAAGTACGGCATCTACCTCCTGGCCGAGGCTGACGTGGAATGTCATGGCAACACCGGCCTCTCCAGCGTGGCCCTGTTCCGCAATCCCATGACCGCACGCAACGTCAACCAGGTTCTCTGGTTGCGCAACCACGTGAGCATCTGCCTGTGGAGCGCAGGCAACGAGAGTGGTGGCGGTGACAACTTCAAGGCGGTCAACGACTCCATCAAGAAGTATGACACGACACGACTGACCCACTACCAGGGCAATGACAGCTACTTCGACGTGAGCAGCACCATGTATGCCAGCGTGCAGGACATCGAGAACAGGCTGAAGAGCAACCTGGCCAACTACAAGGCAGGCAAGCAGGTGCGCCCGCACATACAGTGCGAGAACACCCACAGCATGGGCAATGCCGGTGGCAACCAGCGCGAGTACTTCGACCTCTATGAGAACTATCCATCGGGCACAGGCGAGTTCATCTGGGACTGGCGTGACCAGGGACTGCGCATGCCAGTGAGCGCGGGAAGCGACAAGAACTACTGGGCCTATGGCGGCGACTTCGGCGACAACCCCAACGATGGCAACTTCTGCTGCAATGGTGTCGTGCTGCCCGACGGCACCTTCACGAGCAAGTGCTATAATGTGAAGAAGATATACCAGCCCGTGGACTTCTTCCTTCGTGACAAGGACAAGGGCGTGTATGTGCTGCGCAGCAAACTTGCCCATCGCACGTTGGATTATCTGGACTTCTCCTATTCCATCCTGCGGGACGGCATGGTCATCCAGGAGGTGCCCCTCGACGTGGAGCCCATCCCTGCCGGTGACAGCGTGAGCATCACCCTGAAGCCCCTGGATGGCATACAGGTCCAGAAGGATGCCGAGTACTCAATACGCTTCAGTGCCAAGCAGCGCGAGGCCACCTGGTGGGCTGAGAAGGGATATGAGGTGGCCTCAGAGGCCATGCAGCTGCAGGAAGCCGTGAAGCCTGTGTATCACAACGCGTCCACCAGCGAACTGGCCTGCAGCCAGACATCCAACTCCATACAGGTAACGGCCGGTGAGGTGACGGTCACATTCAGCAGGGGTGAGTTGTCCTCCTATAAGATAGGCGGGCGCAGCATCATCAGCACCCCAGTCACCTTGAACGCCTTCCGTGCCCCCACGGACAATGACAAGGGGCAGGCCGGCATGTGGGACAACTATGGCCTGCGCAACCTGTCACTCACTCCCGGGAAGATGGAGGCACAGGTGGCCGATGACCACAGGAGCGTGGAGGTGAACATGAAGAACACCTACAAGGGAGCCAATGGCATGACCTTCAGCCTGACCTCGCGCTACCAGGTGATGTCAGACGGAGTGGTGGTCGCCTCATACGTCATCGACCCGAGCGTGACTGGCATTGAGTTGCCCAGGCTGGGCATGAGCATGGAGATGAACCCCGACTCTGAGCAGTTCCGGTGGTTCGGCCGTGGCCCGTGGGACAGTTATCGCGACCGCGAGGAGTGCTGCTTCCCCGCCCTGTACAGCAGCACTGTGAGTGACCAGTGGGCCAATTACGTGCTCCCGCAGGAGACTGGCAACAAGGAGGACGTGCGCTGGCTGGCCCTGAATGACAGCGAGGGCAGGGGCATGCTCTTCGTCTCGGCCGACAGGAACATGGCCGCATCCGTAGGGCACTGGCGCGCCAAGGACTTGTATGTAAACAGGAACAACAGGAAGAAGCACCCCTATGAGGTACCCTTCTGTGCCAACACCGTGGTCAACCTGGATGCCTACACCCGGGCACTGGGCAATGCCAGCTGTGGGCCTGACGTGCTGGGCAAGTATCGCGTGCCCAGTGCCAGGACACATCTGTCCTATATCATGATGCCTCTGACACAGCCGCTCACCGATGAGGAACTGGCCAGCAAGGCCAGGGTGGCCAGCCCCATGGCCCCTGTGGTGCAGATCGAGGACAATGGCAAGGGCTATGCCGTGCTCACCACCACCAATCCCGAAGCGGTCATCCACTATACCGTGGATGGTGGGAGCGAGCAGACATATACCCAGCCCGTCAACATGACCGCAGGAGGAACCATCACCGCATGGAGCACTGCCGAGGGCATGCAGCCCAGCATCAGAAACGACAGGCACTTCAGCCTGTACATCGACAAGAGCAGGTGGACAGTGGTGAGCTATGACAGCGAGCAGGGGGGCAACGAGGTGGCCCGGAATGTGATAGACGGCAACGAGAACACCATCTGGCAC
>CAVKOT010000059.1:0-14154 GCA_963658045.1 Opitutia bacterium UBA4654 | reverse complement strand
ACAGTACCGCCAGCAAGACCGGGCCACGCGGGGCAGAGACCTACACGCTGGGTATGCACCGTGCCGCCGACAACCTGGAGGTGGCCAAGCGTGAGAACTCCGTCATCACCCTGGAGAGCAACTATGAGGAGAAGTACGAGGGATTTGACCCGCGCAGCAGCGAGAGTTACATCATCTTCGAGCTGATGCAGGACCAGAACATGGCCCAGAGTGTCAAGTTGGCACGCAAGGTGCAGGAGCAGTTCCGCACCACCGCCGGCCGCCTGGACAAGGGCGTGCACCAGGCTGGGTTCCTGGTGCTGCGTGCTACCAGCATGCCCAGCGTGCTGGTGGAGCTGGGCTATATCAACAATCCCTCGGAGGAGACTTACCTCAACTCCTCGTCGGGCATATCCTCGATGGCCAAGAGCATCTACAAGGCGTTCCTGGCCTACAGGAAGTAAGCAAGCGGAGTCCATGCCGCCCATGTGACACAAGACATATATATAATAAGGTATATACAGCAAGTAAAGATGAGAAAGGAAGTCAAGATTGGCCTGACAGGCGTAGCCGCACTGTTGATACTCTTCTTCGGTATCAAGTTTCTCAAGGGTGCCAACCTCTTCAGCTCAAGCGATATCTACTACATACGCTTCAGCAATGCCAAGGGGCTGAGCAAGAACAGCACCGTCTATGCCGACGGCTACAACGTGGGCACGGTGAGCGATATCATCTATGACTATGACCGTCCCGGACAGGTGCTGGTGGAGATAAGCACGGCCCATGGCCTGCGCATCCCCAAGGGCAGTTCAGCCTCGCTGGACGAGGCCATGCTGGGCGGCTGCACGCTCAACATGCTCCTGGCCACCAACCTGCGTGAGTCCTACCATCCCGGTGACACCATCATCGGCAGCGACGCAAACGGCCTCATGTCAAAGGCCGCTGACCTCATGCCCAAGGTGGACCAGGTGCTGGCACGGGTCGATACGCTGCTGGCCACACTCAACACCCTGGCCGCTGACCCCAATCTCCCTCGCATACTCCAGAATGCCGAGACGCTGACGGCCAACCTCAACGAGAGCAGCGTGGAGCTGAAGCGTCTCCTGGCCCGGGATGTCCCCACGATGACCAGCACCTTCAACAAGGCTGGCGAGAATGTGGTGGCCCTCACCGACAACCTCAACCGCCTGGACCTGCAGGCCACGATGGACAGCGTGAACAACACCATAGGCAATGTCAACCGCATGGTGGCGCAGATGCAGAGCGAGGAGGGGACACTGGGACTGCTGATGAGAGACCCAGGGCTGTACAACAACCTGAACCGTGCCGTGCAGAGCGCCGACAGCCTGGTGACCGACCTCAAGGCTCATCCCAAGCGTTATGTACACTTCTCTGCCTTCGGCAAGAAGGAGAAGTAAGGGGGCTGGAGCACAGGCCTGGCCACTGGGAGTTATGCTGGCGGACAGGCAAGGGCAATGCCCTGCTAATTGAATTTAGTCAAAATAGCCACGCCCTGCTGATGCAGCCGTACAGCCCCGCTGTTGGCATTTGATTTATCGGCACTTAGGACATGGCCGTGTGGCGTGCCCTGCTGTGAGGGCTGCGGAGTCGTGCCTGGCTATGTATCAGTCACTTGTGCGCCAGTGTGGCCACAGACTTGACAAAGGCAGTGGCGGTAATTCTCCCATCCGCTGTCTTTCAGTGCCTTGTGCGTGAAAAGCCAGGGCAGTAGAGTGAGTGGCCAGATTTGGCTCTGACGTATAAAGTGCGTATATTTGCAAGGTGTTTCTTGCGGAGCACAGACTAAAAAGGTAATAAAGTCTCAAGAAAAAAGAATGAATAAGTCACCACGCGACAAGTGGAAGGAGTGCCTGGCTATCATCAGGAACAATGTGGACGAGCAACGGTTCCGCACCTGGTTTGAGCCCACGAGGTTCAAGTCCTATGACCCAGAGAAGGAGGAACTGACCATATACGTTCCCTCCAACTTCTTCTATGAGTATCTGGAAGCCCAGTTCCGGAAACTCATGCACTTGGCCATCGCCAAGGTGTTCGGTGCCGACCAGCGCCTGATGTATGAGGTGAAGGTCGCTGCCCGGGAGACGGTAAGCGTGGAGGGAGACGACCCCAGCCCCCTGGACAAGCAGGGGGGCACCTCGGCGGTCACAAACAAGTCACCGCGCATGGCCCAGGCTGCAGGCGCGGCCCAGGACCTGGACTCGTGTCTCAACATGAAGCAGAACTTCGGAAACTTCATCGAGGGCGTGAGCAACAAACTGCCCCGCAGCATCGGACTCTCCATTGCCGAGAATCCCAGCCAGCAGACATTCAACCCCCTCTTCATATACGGCCCCAGCGGTGTGGGCAAGACCCATCTGGTGAACGCCATAGGCACACGCATGAAGGAACTTCATCCCGAGAAGCGCGTGCTCTACTTGAGCGCACGACTCTTCGAGGTGCAGTACACCTCGTCGGTCAGCCAGAACAAGGTGAACGACTTCATGCACTTCTACCAGAGCATAGACATGCTCATCGTGGATGACATACAGGAGATGGTGGGCAAGAAGGCCACACAGTACACCTTCTTCCACATCTTCAACCACCTGCGCCAGAACGGCCGGCACATTATCCTCACCAGCGACCGTCCCCCCATGGCCCTGCAGGGCATGGAGGACAGGATGATTACCCGATTCCAGAGCGGACTGCTGGCCGAGTTGGAGAAGCCTGAGGAACGCCTGCGCAGGGACATCCTGGAGAGCAAGGTCAAGCATGACGGACTGCGCATTCCCGAGAAGGTGATAGACTACATCTCACAGAACGTGAGCGACAGCGTGCGCGAACTTGAGGGAGTGGTGCAGAGCCTGCTGGCCTACTCTGTGGTCTTCAACCGTGATGTGGACCTGCAGTTTGCCATGCGCATCATGAACCACAACATGCACTCCGAGCGCAAGCGTGCCATCACCATGGACCAGATAGTGGAGCGTGCCTGTGACTACTTCCAGATCAGGCAGGAGGATGTCTATGGCAAGAGCCGCAAGGCAGGCATCGTGCTCGTGAGACAGTTGAGCATGTATCTGGCACAGCACCATACCCAGTTGACCGCCAGTAAGATAGGAAACCTGGTGGGTGGCAGGAACCATGCCACCGTCATCCACAGCGTGCGCACCATAGAGAACCGCCTGAAGAGTGACAAGGAGTTTCAGAAGAAAGTGAGCGAACTGGAGGACAGGCTGAAGTCCTGACCCCACCCGCACTTAACCCTATAACGTATGAAGAACATAAGCACCCGCAAGACCATACGCAAATACACGCAGCAGCCCATCCCTGATGAGCTGCTGAACCGTTTGCTGGAGGAGGCCTCGCACACCCAGACGATGGGCAACCTGCAACTCTATAGCGTGGTGGTGACACGCTCCCCGGAGGGCAAGGAGGCCCTGGCCCCGCTGCATTTCAACCAGCCCATGGTCACAGCCGCCCCTGTGGTGCTGACCATCTGTGCCGACTTTCGCCGTGTGACAGACTGGTGTGGGTGCCGCAATGCGGTACCTGGATATGACAACATGCTCAGTTTCATGAATGCAGCCACTGATGCCCTGCTCTATACCCAGACCTTCTGCAACCTGGCCGAGGAGGAGGGACTGGGCATCTGCTACCTGGGCACGACCCTCTATATGCCTGCCCAGATAGCCGAGTTGCTACATCTGCCCGCCCTCACCTTCCCCGTGGCAACCCTCACGGTGGGATGGCCTGACGAGGATCCCGAGCAGCAGGACCGGCTGCCCCTGGAGTCCTTCGTGCACCAGGAGTCTTACCAGGGTTATACCCCCGAGCGCATAGACCGCTTTTACTCTGCCAAGGAGGCCTTGCCTGCCAACCGCCATTTCGTGGAAATCAACGGGAAGGAGACCCTGGCGCAGGTGTTCACAGACCTGCGTTACACGCGCAAGGACAATGAGGCCATGTCGCAGGGACTGGTGAATGCGCTCGTGAGGCAGGGTTTCCTCAAGAATGACGCCCTGGCCACACCGCTTGAGGTGGTGGAGAGGCGGCCCGATGTGCTGGAGTGTGATGTGGTGCGCTTCCAGAACAACAAGGAGAAGTGGGTGGCTTTCGTGGGACTGCTTGGCGGCCTTCCCTATGAGATATTCACCGGACTGATGGATGACGAGGAAGGCATAGCCCTGCCCAAGAGCGTGACCCACGGACGCATCATCAAGCATGTGCAGCGTGATGGACAGAAACGTTATGACTTCCAGTTCGAGAACAAGCGGGGCTACAAGACCACTATCGAGGGACTCAGCGAGAAGTTCAACCCCGAGTATTGGGACTATGCCAAGTTGCTCAGCGGCGTGCTGCGTTATCGCATGCCCATCGACCATGTCATCAAACTGGTGACCTCGCTCCAGTTGGAGAGCGACAATATCAATTCCTGGAAGACAGGTGTGGCCAGGGCACTGAAGAAGTACCTGCCCGAGTCCCTGCAGGGGGATGAGGGGGTGGAGTCATGACCGCCCCTGTGACCACGGAGATAGTGATAAGGCGGCTGTGCTTGTATGGCCGTCATGGGGTGCTTCCCCAGGAGAGAGAGGTGGGAGCGAACTTCTACGTCTCGCTGACTGCCACTGCCGATGTGTCGGACGCGGCATTGTTGTATGACCATCTGGAGGGCACCGTGGACTATGGACAGGTGGTGGCTGTGCTGCAACGGGAAATGAACATCCCCTCATCGCTGATTGAGCACGTGGCCATGCGCATGGCCTCCAGCGTGCTTCGGGACTTCCCACGCATCTCCAGGGTGGAACTGCTTTTGGAAAAGGAGAACCCTCCCATGGGTGTGCGAACGGAAGGCGTTGGGGTCAAAATCGTGCTTGTAAGATAATATAGTCATCGCAAAACTGCGCAATCAGAAGAAAAATGCGTAATTTTGCGATGAATTTGTATTTATAGTAAGTCAGAAAATGGGAAACTTAGGATTAGGATTGGAACTTATGGTAGTGGGCATGCTCACGGTATTTGTTATTCTGCTCATTGTGATATGGGGCGGAAAACTGCTTATTGCCGTTGTCAACAAGGTGGCTCCCGAGGAGGTTGTCCCTGCCAAGAAGAGTGCAAAGCCTGCCGCTGCCGTTGATGGTGGCACCATGGCCATCCTGCAGGAGGTGGTGAGCCAGATTACTGCCGGTAAGGGCAAGGTGGCCTCAGCAAGGAAAATCTGATAGCATGACATGGACGCAAGCCTGGCATCTCCCCGCAAGCCTCGTGACTATAGCGGGAGTGGCAGGGTAGGGCGTGCCAGATGAGATAGCAGAATAACGTTTCCCCAGGGGAGTTGGATGTAGCCAGGCAAACTCTGGTGTCATGCCATGTGGCTCCTGCCCCAAAGGGCATGAAGGGGAACTCCAGTAACATTATTAAGGAAAGAAAGTAACAAGATATCGCAAATGAAAAGAGAAGTAAAGTTTAGCTTGGTTTTCCGCGACATGTGGCAGAGTGCAGGTAAGTACCAGCCGCGTGTGGACCAGTTGGTGAAGGTGGCTCCCGCCATTATCAGAATGGGATGCTTTGACCGTGTGGAGACAAACGGTGGAGGCTTTGAACAGGTCAACCTGCTCTATGGAGAGAACCCCAACAAGAGTGTGCGCCAGTGGACAAAGCCTTTCCACGAGGCTGGCATACAGACACACATGCTGGACCGTGCGCTGAATGGACTGCGCATGAGCCCCTGTCCCAAGGACCTCCGCAAACTCTTCTATAAGGTAAAGAAGGCTCAGGGAACGGATATCACCCGCATCTTCTGTGGCCTGAATGACCCCAGAAACGTAATCCCCTCAATCCAGTATGCCAAGGAGGCTGGCATGATAGCCCAGGCTTCCCTGTGCATCACCCACAGCCCTATCCACACCGTGGAGTATTATGTCAACCTGGCCAAGACATTCATCGAGGCTGGTGCTGACGAGATTTGCCTGAAGGACATGGCAGGCATTGGCCGTCCCGTGTCACTGGGCAAGATTGTCGAGGGTATCAAGGCTTACAAGAACGACATCGTCATCCAGTACCACAGCCACTCTGGCCCCGGTTTCTGCATGGCCTCTATCCTGGAGGTGTGCAAGGCAGGGTGTGACTACATCGACACCTCGATGTCACCTCTGGCATGGGGCACAGGCCACGCCGACATCATCGCCGTGCAGGAGATGCTGAAGGACGCTGGTTTCCAGGTGAAGGAAATCAATATGGAGGCCTACATGGAGACGCGTACGCTCATCCAGGAGATGTACGATGACTTCCTGGGTTACTATATTCCCAAACTCAACCACATCAACAACTCCCTGCTCATCAAGCCCGGTCTGCCTGGTGGCATGATGGGCTCCTTGATGACAGACCTGGAGGACAACCTCAAGAGCCTGAACAAGTGGAAGGTGAAGAATGGCCAGCCCGAGCTGACCACCGACCAGTTGCTGGTGAAGCTCTTTGACGAGGTGGCTTACGTTTGGCCCAAGGTGGGTTATCCCTGCCTGGTGACTCCCTTCAGCCAGTATGTGAAGAACCTCTCGCTGATGAACGTGATACAGATGGAGAAGGGCAAGGCTCGCTGGAGCATGATTGCCGACAACATCTGGGACATGATCCTGGGCAAGAGTGGACAGTTGCCTGGTCCCGTGGCTCCCGAACTGGTGGCCATGGCCAAGGAGCAGGGCAGGGAGTTTGAGACAAACGACCCACAGTCATACTATCCCGACGACCTGGAGGACTATCGCAAGAAGATGCAGGAGAAGGGATGGGAACTTGGCGAGGACGACGAGGAACTCTTCGAGTACAGCATGCATCCCTCACAGTACGAGGCTTACAAGAGCGGCAAGGCTAAGGCAGACTTTGAGGCAGACCTGGCTGAGCGCAAGGCAAAGGCCAAGGGTGCCGGTGTGGCAGAACTGCCCAAGAGCATCAAGGTGAGCGTGAATGGTCAGACCTATGAGGTGAACATCGCTTATGGCAACGAGACTCCCGCAGCCACCACAGCCTCGGCAGCAACAGCCGCTCCCGCAGCTGCAGGTGAGGGCGAGGACATCCTGGCTCCGCTGGAGGGTAAGTTCTACCGTGTGAAGGACTCACAGGAGACTCCCAAGCAGATTGGCGACGAGGTGAAGAAGGGTGATGTGATAGGTTACATTGAGGCCATGAAGACCTACAATGCCATCCGCGCTGACTTCGACGGTGTGCTGACTGCCATCCTGGTGAACAGCGGTGACGCTGTGGAAGAGGACGATCCCATCATTAAAATCGCAAGGAAGTAATACCGGATATGGATAAGATATTAGAAGCATTAGAGAAAGTATATGACATGACCGCGTTCTCCAACATCGCGGAGAACCCCCTCTTCATTGTCATGTACCTCCTCGCCTTCACATTGCTCTATCTGGGCATCGTGAAGAAGTACGAGCCCCTGTTGCTCGTGCCCATCGCCTTCGGTGTGCTCATCGCCAACTTCCCCGGCGGTGAGATGGGTGTCACCCAGGCTGACAGCAATGGTATGGTGGAGGTGAATGGTGTGATGAAGAACATCTATGAGATGCCGCTGCACCAGATAGCCCACGACCTGGGTCTGATGAACTACCTGTATTATGCGCTCATCAAGAGTGGTCTGCTGCCTCCCATCATCTTCATGGGTGTGGGTGCGCTCACCGACTTTGGGCCTATGCTGCGTAACCTGAAGCTTGCCATCTTCGGTGCTGCCGCTCAGATGGGTATCTTCTCAGTGCTGCTGGTGGCCTTGCTCGTAGGGTTTACTCCCCAGGAGGCCGGCTCGCTGGGTATCATCGGAGGTGCTGACGGCCCCACGGCCATCTTCACTACCATCAAGTTGGCACCGCATCTGCTGGGGCCCATCGCCATCGCAGCCTATAGTTACATGGCTCTCGTGCCTGTGATTATTCCCCTGGTGGTGAAACTCCTGTGCAGCAAGAAGGAGTTGATGATCAACATGAAGGAGCAGGACAAGCTCTATCCCGAGGCCATGCAGATCAAGAACATGCGTGTGCTGAAGATTATCTTCCCCATTGCGGTAACAACGATTGTGGCCATCTTTGTGCCTACGGCAGTCTCTCTGGTTGGCATGCTCATGTTTGGTAACCTGCTCAAGGAGATTGGCAATGACACCTCACGCCTGTTTGACGCTGCGTCCAACGGCATCATGAATGCTGCCACCATCTTCCTGGGACTCTGTGTAGGTGCCACAATGACTGTGGATGCCTTCATCAATGTGCAGACCCTGGGTATCGTGGCAGGCGGCTTCTGTGCCTTCGCACTCAGCATTGCCTCTGGCATCTGCATGGCCAAGATATGGAACATCTTTGCCAAGAAGAAGGTCAATCCGCTTATTGGTGCCACAGGCTTGAGCGCTGTGCCCATGGCCAGCCGCGTGTGCAACAACATCAGCACTCAGTATGACCCCAAGAACCATGTGCTCAACTACTGCATGAGTTCCAACATCTCTGGCGTTATCGGCTCGGCCGTGGCTGCCGGTGTGCTCATCAGCTACCTGGGCTAATCCATACATAAAAGGCCGGCGGACTATATGTGTCCGCCGGCCTTTTCTTTTTCCTAAAAACCAACAGACAACAACACACACAAGATTATGAGACACACAGCATTCTTCCTTGCCGCCCTTCTCGCCATAGTCACCGCAACCACAGCGAATGCCGGGACTGGCAGTCATCTCATCAAATTTGATTCTCACAAAGAAATGTCGGGTGCGAAAGTCGCGCTCAAGGATGTCAATCCCAGTTTGCCCAGCGACTGGAGTGGCTACAATTATGTCGTGGTGGAGTTCCGTGTGTCCACCTCGCAGCGTTTTTTCCTCGGCTTCACCACCAGCCATGGTTATGACGAGGTGCGCATTCACTCCTATGTGCCAGGCCAATGGAACCGCCTGGCCATCCCTCTCATCTATTACAGCCAGCCACCAGCATCAGCCATTGACATGGCCGCCACATATAACAAGCCACGCTTTACCGGATGGATTAACCTGGGCGGGAATGTAGGGCCCATGACTGGAGTCGATTCCATAGGAGCCCGCATGCGTGCCCCTATAGGTGACCAACGGATAGAGATACGCAATGTGACCCTCGCGGTGGACGACCCAGGTGACACATACCTGGGCAAGCGGCCGGCCGTGGATGAGTTTGGACAGTCCAACCTGGTCAAGTGGCCTGGCAAGGTGAAAAGCCTCAAGCAGTTGCGCAAGTTGTGGAAGGCAGAGGAGGATGAGGCTGTCTCCACAGAACAACTCTATGGCTATTCGAGATATGGTGGTTACCTGGCCCACCGTTATGACCAGGGGACAGGCTTTTTCCGTACGGCCCAGGTGAATGGGCGATGGTGGTTTGTCGATCCCGATGGGTATCTGTTCCTGTCCGTAGGCGTTGACTGTATCTACACACTGGGCGGTGGAGACGTGCGTGACGTGGAGAAACGCCAGGGTATGATAAAGCAAATGCCGCCCGCGCAATTCCTGGACAAGGGACGCAATGGGAACACCACTGCACGCTATGCCTTGTGGAACCGTGAGCGTCGATTCGGAGAGGATGCCGAGGCAAAGGCTTCCGAACTGGCCTTCAAGCGTATGGACAAATGGGGCGTGAACACCATCGGCAACTGGTCAGACCGCAATCTGGAGCGTCAGGGACGCAAGGCCATCACCTGCACGTTCTATCCGGCAGGAGCCGACAGCCGGCTGATGGGACTGGGGGATGTGTATGGAGACAACTTCAAGCAACGTCTGCGCGAGTCGTTACAGCGCACCATTGCCCCTCACAGGGACAATCCCTGGCTCATTGGCTACTTCATGGGCAATGAGCCAGCATGGGTGGGACAGGAGCCGAGGCTTTGCCAGATGATACTCGACGGCGAGGACCGTGGCATCAAGACCGCCCTGCGTCAGTGGCTCTCACAGCATGGTGACACGCGCGAGCAGCGTCGTGCCTTTGTCTATGACTGCTTCCGCCGCTACATCACGGCAGTCAAGGAGATGCAGATGGAACTCGACCCTCACCACCAGTGCCTGGGCTATCGGTTTGCCAGTGTGTATGATGTGAACGAGACGCTGCTTGGCATCTGTGGCAAGGTGTTTGATGTGCTCAGTTTCAACTGCTATGCGCTTTCTCCCGAGCATCGCATGCTTGACCGTGTGCTCAGCCAGTCGGGCCTTCCTATGATGGTGGGTGAGTTCCACTTTGGCTCTGTTGACAGGGGGCAGGGGCAGTCCCTGTGGCAGGTGAACTCACA
The DNA here is from genome assembly GCA_963658045.1 of Opitutia bacterium UBA4654. Classification (GTDB taxonomy): domain Bacteria; phylum Bacteroidota; class Bacteroidia; order Bacteroidales; family Bacteroidaceae; genus Physcousia. The sequence goes on along the minus strand of CAVKOT010000059.1, from coordinate 3,897 downwards.
GGCAGAGCGTGGTGTGGCCTATCGCTATTATGTCGAGAACGGCTTTGCCCATCCCGGTCTCATCGGCACAGCATATTTTACATGGTATGACCAGGACGTGATGGGACGTTTTGATGGCGAGAACTACAACTGTGGCTGCATTGATGTGACAGACGTGCCTTATCCCGAGCAGACCCGTGCCATGATGGAGAGCGCGCGTGTGCTGTATGACATCCATGCAGGAGCATGCCAGCCCTATCAGCAGAAGCCCGGGCGCGCACGTGGCAACGACCATGGCCCCGACACATGGTGATAGTTGTGGGAATGAAATAAACATGTCATGGATTGCATTTCTTCCACAAAAAAGATGTACTTTCGCACACAAAAGAAAAAACGGACATACAGATATGGAGGTAATAAAGACAAGTATTGAGGGAGTGGTTATCATCGAGCCACGCATATTCAGGGATGCAAGAGGTTATTTCTTTGAGAGTTTTAGCCAGAGGGAATTTGACGAGAAGGTCAGGCCCATCACCTTTTGCCAGGACAATGAGAGCATGAGCAGTTATGGCGTGATGCGTGGATTGCATTTCCAGCGTCCCCCCTTCACCCAAAGCAAGTTGGTGCGCTGTGTCAGGGGTGCTGTGCTGGATGTTGCGGTTGACATCCGCAAGGGTTCGCCCACATACGGCCAGCATGTGGCTGTGGAACTCACCGAGGACAACCACCGCCAGTTCTTTGTGCCACGCGGCTTTGCCCATGGTTTTGCCGTGCTGAGTGAGACGGCCGTGTTCCAGTACAAGTGTGACAACTTCTACCATCCCGAAGCAGATGGAGGCATCTCTATCCAGGATGACAGCCTGGGCATTGACTGGAAGATTCCCACCGAGCATGCGATTCTCTCGGAGAAGGACACCAAGCATGCCCTGCTCAAGGACTTCGACAGCCCCTTTGACATCAATGTGGACTTGTACGGGGAGTGAAGTTCTCCTTGTTTCCTTTCCAGATTGTAAGTTTTTGAAAGAACAAAGATATTATGGAATTTCGAGAGGATGTGGATTTTACGTCTTCTCGATATTCCTATGTGACATGTAACTCCTTTTTTTGTTGAATAAATTAAACTGGTAAAATAAGGGAGGGGTATATTACTTGATATATCCCTCCCGATTTTTACATCTCGCAAGTGTACTCGCGAATCACCATCTTAGTAACGACTGGAATAGTGAGAAACATGTGAACCATGAGAACCATGAGACACATGAGAACTGTGCGAATAATGACTTGCAAGAGAACCCTTTACCAGGTCAATGGCTTTCTGTAAAACCAATGGCTGGCTCTTCTTCTTCTCAATTTGAGTTGTTTCGTCATCATTGCCCAGCACGTTCATGATGTTATCAGAAACGTTAGTGCAATAACTCGTTGTCGCGAAAAATGCCGAAACAAGCAAAAACATTAGTCTCTTCATTGATACCTCCGTTTTTAGTTAGACAATATAGTTGATAATTCACTCTGTACATGAATCTGTACATTCAATTTTGTGAATATGTGTACTTATGTTATTGTTGTTTGTTGAGAAGAATCCTCCACATTCACCTTTAAGTACACATCCGTCACAAACAGGAAGATAGGCATCTTTCCATTCGCTGATAGATTGCTTCGCAAATGAGCGTAGTTCGGGTGGAAGTACACATAGTTGAGCATTATAGATATACGTTGTAATACCTCTGTCATTCAACAGAAGCACAGCTTCTCTTAGTTCATTGTTATAATCGTATGGGTCTATCCATAAATCTTTCAAGTTCATTTCTGCCAAACCAGTGGTCTCCATCTGCATAAAGGCAACCTGTGTGACAAAAGGAAAATTATGATAGATATAATCAGCTAACTGTGGCAATCTCTTATAGGTCTGTTTGTGGATAACCACCCTTAAACCAATCTGTTGCTCAAATTGTGCCAATTTATATAAGCCTTGCACAGTTTTATAAAAAGTCTTGGCGCCAACAATATGATTATGAATAGAGGCAATGTCCGAAAATATCGGAATGTCTATTTGTAAATCATGGTGGTTGCAAGTTGCCAATTTTGCCGCATAGTCTATATCGGTGAATTTTACTCCGTTGGACAAAATGCTTATGGCTGCTTTGGGGCATGATTTCTTTATTTGGCGTATTATCTCAAATAATCTGTCGCCAATCATGGTTGGCTCACCACCTGTAATGCCGACCTCTTGCGTATTCTTATCGAATAGCTTAATCAAGCCCAGATTAAAATCTGTTCTATCTTTTTCCTGCAACACTGGAGGTTGAGGACACATGATGCAACGATGATTACAACGAGCTGTTGCGAAAATAGCATTGGATGTAGAGTTGATTTCATAAAGAAAGCATATTTCTCCATCTGTTGTGATATTTATGACATCACCGTCATTGAAGTCTGAAATATTGCCAACTTTGATATATGGCGTAGATGTGCTTCCTGATAAATCATGTGTCGAAACAATGGCCTTATAACCTTTTGCCAATTTCTTTTCATTGGTCACAAGGATATATGCTGAACGATTGAATATATTCTTATCGTTTAGTGTTACTCGCCCAAGAAGTTCTTGTGAGTTTGAGTTGTATAACGATTTTACTTGTTTCATGCCTCACTATTTTATCCAAGACCAAAATATTCTATTTATCTCTGGGTCATGCTTTTGGAGAAGTTCAAAAAGATAATGCATGATTGCTTTGTTCTTCTTGCACATCTCGTTTGTAGGACGATGCCCAACCATATCTCCCTGCTCTGACATATTTCTTACAGGGTCTGCGCCACAATAAGGTTGGAATACACATTCTGCACACTCTGGCAAGCATTCATTACAAGCATTACTGATTATCCCATGCAATTTGTCTCCATTGAACATGCTTTGATATGAATCCTCGTTCACATTGCCAAGTCTAAAATAATAGTTCTTGAAGCGAGCCATCATTCTTCCTTCGTCAGCAACATACACGCTACCATCATAATCATATATAGCACCAGCTATGCCAACACCTGCTGGAGATTGCAAGTCAACAAAGCCTGTAGCAAAAGGAGTCAGAATCCTACGAAGAAGCAATGCTGCATACCCCTCAACAAAGAATGTTCCTTTTTTGTTGAGTTCTATGATATAGTCCAGCCCTTCTTTATAGTTCTTCACGAAATCTTCTATTGGATAGGCTATCTTGTCCTTATGCTGTTTGGCAAAGCCATAAGGATTCAATGCTCTTAGGAAGATGTTATGGAAACCTAATCTGATGTATTCGTCTATGATGTCCTTGAATCTTCCAAGACTATACTTTGAGGTAGTCATTAAAGCGGATGCACATTCATCGTCGCCCCAAATACCACGAATCATCTGTAGATTTTTCTCAAAGATAGCGTGATGGTCAAGATTCTTATTTTGGAGAGGCCTGTTAGTGTCATGCAAATCCTTAGGACCATCCAAAGAAGTAGAAATCATACAATTATGTTTCTTTAGGTACTTGACCATTTTCTCATTGAGCAAAGTAAGATTTGTGCAGATGACAAATTCCAACTCACGTTTCTTGAATAAGTTCTGCCATTCTGCTTCTTCTATGATATACTTCACCATTTCAAAATCGGTGGATGGGTCACCACCTTGGAACTCTATTTTGATACATGGAGAAGGGGACATGAAGATAGTTTTGACAATATTCTTTGCTGTTTTCTTCGTCATATCAGCAGAATGGTTCGTACTTTCATGTCTTTTCACTTGACAATAGATACAACTTGAATTGCAGCGCAAAGTTGGCACAACCATGTGCAAAGAGGTGAAATCCTCTAAGATACTCTTCTTTGTGCGGAATTTTGTTGCAAGCATTCTTACAACATCTTCAACATTGTCTGTTGTGGCTATTTGCTTTGACTCAATGT
>CAVKOT010000058.1:0-14242 GCA_963658045.1 Opitutia bacterium UBA4654 | reverse complement strand
GTGCCCCACATGCCCTTGTAGTCAGTGGTGCAGAACATGGCCTTCTTCATGTATGTGGTCACGGTCTCGGCCTCCTCACCCTCGCCCACGGTCTCATCGTGCTTGTAGGTGAGGTTGGATATGATGCGGTAATAGCCGTCGGCAGGCAGTTTGTAGAGCACCTCGCTCGCGTGTAGCTTGGCGAAGAGAGCCTCGATGTTGTCACGCACGGCCTCGGCAGCAGCCTTGGTGGTGGGTGTGCCCTCAGTGCCCTCGGGATTGGCCACCCAGTCATTGAGTTGGTTGAGTGCCGCGAGGATTTGCTTGGCCGTCTCGGTATCGGTAAACTGGCCCAACTCGGTGCCCACGTTCAGTGCTGTCTCGTCTTGGCCCACATAGTCCATGTACTTGTCCAGCAGCCTCTCCAGAATGTCAAAGGCCATGTCGGCCTCTGCCACATGGTAGAGCTGGAACTCTGCCAGATGGAAGAAGATGGGGTCGCCGCCCGTCTGCAGGTGCGTGAACCGGAAGTAACTGTAGGGCTTCGTGAGGGCATAGGCGTCAGAGACAAACTCTGCGCCTGCCGTGGGATTGGTGAGCACCATCTCGGCATCCAGGTCGTCCCACGTCTTGCCATCGGCACTGGCCGACAGTTTGGCCCGGGTGAGATGGTTGTCCGGCGTGTTTCTGCGCCTGAAGTACACGACCAGGTAGCCGTCGCTCACGGGCTCGGTGGTGGACACCTGCAGGTAGTGCGGGTCACCCACCTGGCCATGCCAGTCGCTGTGCCAGTATGTGTTGGGGTCACCGTCGAGCAGGTCACCCAGGTTCTTGCCCTCCTCGGCGTCTGACGCGTTGCTGGACAACTGGCTCACGTCTGTTATGAGCGGTTCTCCAGGAACGGAGGTCGGTGTCTGAGCCAGGGCTCCGATGCTGAGGCACTGTACAATCAGTGCCGTCAGAAGGAAGTAAAGCTTTCTCATTACTCGATTTTTTTGTTAATAGTGTTGTTGTTTGGTGTTCCTTTCTATCAGTTTTGTCATCCACGAAGTTAAGAAATGTTTTCGATATGACAATGATGTTACATGCCTTTTTTCGTTTTTCTTGCTAGGATGTGCGTGTATGTGTAATGTGGGGGTGCGTGTTCCGCTCATCCAGCCTCCAGGTATGCCTCCTGTCGGCAGGCATTCGCCACGGGCGGGACAGGCAGTCAGCGGTGCGGTGGAGTCGCCCTTCCCTGTGTAGGGAATGGGGCTGGGAAACAGACAGAAATCCCCTCGCTACGCCCGCACAGAGTCGAAAAAAGCGGCTGCCAGGTACGCCCAAGCCGAAAAAGTCGTACCTTTGCAGCCGCTAAAGGCAGTGGCGCGGGGGTGTCACTGTGGGGTGCCTGCCCTGTTGGGCAGTGCTGAGATTATACCCGATATCTGATCCAGGTAATGCTGGCGTAGAGACTTATGAACATTATATACTTAATTCAGATGAAGAGAAAGTACGCTTCTGCTGCGCTCCTGTGGGGCGTGGCCATGGGTGCTTCGTCCACTGCTGTGGCACAAGCCCCTGACTCCACTAAGGTGGAAGAGTTGAACGAGGTGGTGGTGAAGGCCGTGAAGGCTCCTGCCAACGCACCCTTCGCTGTGGCCAAGGTTGGCCGCAAGGAACTGGAGACCTTCAGCCGCACAGGCCAGGAACTCCCCTTCCTGTTTGCCCGCACACCGGGCATCACGGCCTGGAGTGAGAATGGTGTGGGCACCGGCACCACCTACATGCGCATTCGTGGCGCGGCTGGCAGCCGTGTGAATGTGACCCTGGACGGTGTGTCACTCAACAGCCCCGAGGACCAGTGCGTGTTCTGGGCCAACATGAACAGTTATGCCACCCTGCTGGGTAACGTGCAGATACAGCGCGGCGTGGGCACCAGCACCAATGGCGACGGCGCATTTGGCGGCACGGTGGCACTGACCACAAAGGCTCCCTCCCTCACTCCCATGCTGGAGGTGTCGGGCTCCTATGGTTCCTATAACACCTACAACGTGGGCGGCAACTTCAGCACCGGCCTGATGATGAACCACCTCATCTTCGAGGGTGCCTACCACCACACCGGCACCGATGGCTTCATCCACGGCACGGCTGGCAACTCGGGCAGCTACTTCGGCGGGCTCACCTGGCTCAACAATGACGGTACGGTGAAAATCAGTTACAAGAACATAGGCAACTATGAGAAGACCGGACAGGCATGGAGCGGCGTGACAGCAGGCAACGGGGACTATAGCCTGAACTCCTATGACGGCATCCACACCTACCGCGAGATGTACAAGGCTGGCCTGGGACGCTTCAACTCCCTCTATGAGAGTTTCAATCCCGACTGGGAGGGCGGCTGGACTGTGGAACGATACAAGATGGCTGACGGAAGTTACTGGAAACGCACGACCGACAACTTCTGGCAGAACCATAACTTGCTGAACGTGGTCTATAAGCCCTCGGAGCACTGGACCACCACGGCCACCATGCACTACACCCACGGCCACGGCTACTATGACGAGTTCCGCCCCGAGAACAAGCTCAAGAAGTTTGGTCTCCCCAATTTCACCCTGGCCGATGGCTCCACGCTCAAGAAGACTGACTTCGTGCGCCAGAAGGGCGTGACACAGGATGCCTACGGACTCACCTGGAACGCCAACTACCAGGACGAGCATTGGGACGTGATAGGCGGTGCCTCGTTCCAGAACTTCGAGGCCGGGCACTATGGCTATCTCACCTATGTGGCCAACGAGGAACTGCGCCAGCATGTGCTCGCCAACGGCAAGTACCAGTACTATGACTCCAATGCCGACAAGAGTGACCAGAGCCTCTTTCTCAAGGGCACCTATCACATCACCTCAAACTGGGATGCCTTTGCCGACGTGCAGTACCGTCACGTGTACTTCCTTACCCAGGGCATCAACGACCGCTTCATTGACAATGGGGACGGAACCTACAGCAACCAGCGCCTGGACATCCATCGCAAGTATGACTTTGTGAACCCCAAGGTGGGACTCTCATGGCATCACGATGGCCACAACGCCTATGCCTCATACGCCCTGAGCCACCGCGAGCCAGAGCGCAACAACTTCACCGACAATGGCTCCTATCCCGCCCCCAAGGCCGAGAGCGTGCACGACATCGAGTTCGGCTACAACTATGGCAACGAGACCTGGCATGCAGGTGTCAACTTCTATGGCATGCTCTACCACAACCAGTTTGTGCAGACTGGCCAGCAGAGCGACATAGGCGAGAACCTCACCACCAACATCAAGAAGAGCTACCGCATCGGTGCTGAGATTACTGCCGGAGTGAACGTCACCAAGTGGCTGTCACTGGAAGCCAACGCCGCGCTGAGCCAGAACAAGATCAAGAACTTCGACGAGTACATCGAGACCTATAACAACAGCACAGACTGGCTTCCCATGGATGCCACCAAGAAGCATTACGACAACTCCACCCTGGCCTTCAGCCCCGCAGCCATCGTCAATGGCTTTGCCGACTTCCACATCAAGGGCTTCGAGGCCACCTGGCACACGGGTTTCGTGTCCCGCCAGTACCTGGACAACAGTGAGGTGAAGGACCGCTCACTGCCCAAGTATAGCCGTACCGACATCCACCTGGGCTATGACCTGCGCTGCGGACAGAAGGGTCTGAAGCATGTGCTCTTCGGCCTCGACTTCGGCAACATCTTCAACCGCCGCTATGCCTCAAGCGGGTGGGTTTACTCGGCCATCCTGGGCGAGGACTATCCCGATAGCAACCGCTACTATCAGTTGGGCTACATTCCCATGGCCGGCTTCACCGCTATGGGCAGTGTGAAATTCCGCTTCTGATGGACTGGGCAGCAGAATGGGCATGCCAGGTGTGGAGCCTGGCATGCCTCCACTCTGACCGCATCCTGGAGGTGGCGGGCCTGCTCATCGGCCTGGCCTACCTCTACTGGGAGTTCCGTGCCGACTGGAAGGTGTGGGTAGCCGGGCTCATCATGCCTGCCCTCTCACTATTTGTCTATTGGAACGCTGGCCTCTATGCCGACTTCGGCATCGACATCTATTACCTCCTGGCAGCCATCTACGGCTTCTGGTGCTGGTGCCGGGGCGCGCGTTCCAGCAAGCGGACGCTCCCCATCACCCACACTCCCCGCATGATGTGGCTGTGCCTCGTGGCGGCCTTCGTGGCGGTCTATGCCGGCATCGTCTATGTCCTGCTCCATTTCACAGACAGCACCGTGCCCTACTGGGACGCGCTCAACACCTCGCTCAGCATCATTGGCATGTGGATGCTGGCGCGCAAGTGGGTCGAGCAGTGGCTGGTGTGGCTGGTGGTGGATGCCATCAGCACGGGGCTATATATATATAAGGAGATATACTTCTATGCCGTGCTCTACTTCATCTACACCATCATTGCCTGGTTTGGCTACCAGGAGTGGAGGAACAAGATGGCAGCAGAGGGGATAATCAAGAGTTAGGAATTATGAATTAAGGATTGGGGTGGCGGCCTTCGGGCTTGCCACCCCTCTTTTTTATGCATGCCGCTGCATTTGCTTCTGCATGCCCCTGCGTTGACTCACGCATGCCCCTGCATCGGGCATCGCATCGTGCTGCGTTTTTGGGCGGTGGCATGTGCGCGCTCTCCTCTTTTCGCATGAAAGTGATTGCCGAATGCCATAGATGACGTAAATTTGCGTCTGTAACGGACAGGGTGCGCATGTGTGCGCCTGTTTTGCAGATGGATATGATGGATACGGTATTACACATCAAGAATATGGTTTGCCCACGCTGTGTGTCAGCGGTCACAGGACTGCTGCACAGCCTGGGATGCGTGCCGGTAGAGGTCACGCTGGGCAAGGCTGTCCTGCGCGAGGAGCCTAGCGTGGAGCAGAGGCGCAGGCTGGACGAGGGGCTGAGGCAACTGGGGTTTGAACTGCTGGAGGACAGGCAGAGCGTGGAGGTGGAGTGCATACGCCGACTGGTGCAGGAATGGGTGAACATGCAGGGTGAGCACCCGCGCCTGTCCGACTATCTGCAGCAGGGCGTGGGCCGCGACTATAGTGCGCTGAGCAAACTCTTCTCCTCGGTCAGGGGCATCACCATCGAGCGTTACTGCGTGGCCCTGCGCGTGGAGCGGGTCAAGGAACTGCTCTCCTATGGCCAGCAGAGCGTGGGCGAGATAGCCTACGAGATGGGCTACAGCAGCCCGGCCCACCTGAGCGCGCAGTTCCGACAGGAGACAGGCATGTCACCCTCGGCCTTCCAGAGGAGCCACAGCGGAGTGGGGCGCAGGCCGATAGACAGCCTGTAAGATTTATCCATAATTCTGTAAGTGCGCTTGCGGTAAAGAGCCGTAACTTTGTGCCATGACAACGATGAGAGTATTTCCCGCAGCCGTGCTGGCTGTGTTCCTTGCCCTGGCCCTCCACACCAGCCAGGCGTGGGCACAGACTGACAGTACGGGCACGGCGCATGAGATGAGGACGGTGAGCGTGAAGGCCAGCCAGGGCACACGCTCGCGCTACCGCACCGACAACACAGAGATTATCAGCCAGAAGCAACTGCAGCGTGCCGCCTGCTGCAACCTGGGCGAGTCGTTCACCACCAACCCATCGGTGGATGTGAGCTATAGCGATGCCGCCACAGGAGCGCGCCAGATCAAACTCCTGGGGCTGAGCGGCACCTATGTGCAGATGCTCACCGAGAACGTGCCTAACCTGCGCGGGGCGAGCATCCCCTACAGCCTGGGCTATGTGCCAGGCCCGTGGATGCAGTCCATCATGGTGTCAAAGGGCGCGGCCAGCGTGAAGAACGGATATGAGAGCACCACAGGGCAAATCAATGTGGAGTTCCTCAAGCCCCAGGGCACCGATGGCGTGAGGGGCAACGCCTACTTCGACTCACAGATGAAACTGGAGGCCAATGCCGATGCCAGCGTGCATCTGAACGACCGCCTCTCTACCAGTCTGCTCCTGCACTTCGAGAACCGCCAGCGTGACCATGACGGTGATGGTGACGGATTTATGGACATGCCACGCCTGCGCCAGTACAATGTCATGCACCGGTGGGCATACGTCGCTCCCAAGTTTATTTCCCAACTCAGTCTCAGGGCCCTGCGTGACGAGCGTGAGAGTGGCATGGGCAGCCATCACCACGGGGCGGCAGGCATGCCCCGCTATGGCGTGGAGGTGACGACCGACCGCTATGAGGGGCAATGGAAGAATGCCTACCTGTTCCAGGACGGCCACAACTCCAGCCTGGCCCTGATACTGCACGCCTCGTGGCATGAGGGCGACTACCAGTTCGGCCACTCGCTCTATGACGTGAGGCAGAAGAATGGCTATGCCCAGCTGATGTACGAGACCGACCTGACCGAGCGGCACAGCCTGGCCGTGGGGGCCTCGCTCAACCATGACCGCTATGCCGAGCGGCTGAGCGACAACCTGCCCGCGCAGGATGTGCCCAGGGAGGCCACAGGCGGAGTCTATGCACAGTACACCTACAAGCTCGCTGACCGCCTCACCGTGATGCCGGGCCTGCGCTGGGATGCCTCCACGCTCTTCGGCTCGTTTGTCACCCCGCGCCTGCATGTGAAATATACTCCGTGGAACCCCCTCACGCTCAGGGCCTCGGCGGGCAGGGGCTATCGCAGCCCCCATGCGCTGGCCGAGAATGTGCCCATGCTGGCCAGCGGGCGCACCTTCAGCATCCAGGGACGGCTGCAGCAGGAGCGCGCGTGGAACTATGGACTCTCGGCCTCGCTCAACCTGCCCGTGGCGGGCAGGAACCTAGAGGTGAATGCCGAGTACTACTACACGCACTTCCAGCACCAGATGGTGGCCAACGTGGATGGCGCGCAGGGCACACACACGGTGTCGTTTGAGAACCTCGACGGGCGCAGTTACAGCCACACCGTGCAGGTGGATGCCACCTATCCCTTCTTCGAGGGCTTCTCGGCCACGGCTGCCATCCGCTTCAACGACGTGCGCACGACCTATGACGGCGTGCTGCGCTGGCGGCCCCTCACCTCCAGGTACAAGGGGCTGCTCACCCTCTCCTACAAGACTCCCATGGAACTCTGGCACTTTGACCTTACGGGACATCTGGACGGGCGGGGCGAGATGTATGACCGCTCGCGCTATCCCACCTACTTCCAGCTGCAGGCCCAGGTGACGCGCGAGTTCCGCCACTTCGCCATCTATGCGGGTGGCGAGAACCTCACCAACTATCGCATGCGCAACCCCGTGATAGGGGCCAGTGACCCCTGGGCACCGACCTTCGACGCCACCCAGGTGTGGGGACCCACCGACGGGGCCATGGGCTATGTGGGCGTGCGGGTCAAGTTTGAACGCCTGTGAGTCAGGGGGCTGGATGCAGTCCCGCCAGGGATGTCCTGCCGGGGCGTGCTCGTGTATATAGATAAGGTAAGAGATACATATTCACAGATAAAAAGGTAAATTATGATGAAAAGGTTTTTCGGCTTTGCCATGATGGCGCTGGCAACTCTGTTCGCCGGTGCGCAGAAGAAGAGTCAGGCTGCAGACACGCTGGTTGTGAGCACCACGCCACAGATGCACTGTGCCAACTGTGAGAAGAAGATCAAGGAGAACATCCGCTTTGTCAAGGGCACCAAGAGGGTGGAGACCTCTGTGCCCAAGCAGCAGGTGACCATCGTGTATGACCCCCGAAAGGCGACCCTGGAGGATTACAGGAAGGCCTTCGCCAAGATTGGGTATGAGATAAAGCAGAAATAGGCACTCGGCCTGGCCCCTCCCCAGCCTCTTCCGAGTGAGGAGGAGAGGCGGCATTTACCATTTGACCAATTACATGGTACAGCTCTGCCTTTCGGCTTCCTTAGGGAGGAAGGAGAGGGGCAGGGTAAAGTCAGGCTCACGGCACAGGCTTCGGCATGCTTGGCTCTACGCCATAGGCCAGCCTTGCCAAGATTATGAATGGCATCAGCAAAACGAGAGTCCCGCCTCATTCCACAAGGAAAAAGACGGGACTCTTGAATATTACTCCTTACCCCTTGGTTGCCCCTCCCCCATGGGGGAGGCTGGGAGGGGGGCTCTACACGCTTATCTCCCCGCTCCCATAGCACACCCTGGCCTCGCTGTCATAGATGCAGCCGAACTGGCCGGGGGCTATGCCCTGTATGGGTTGGTCACTGTGGATGTGGTAGCCATCCTCATTGAGTGTGATGGTTCCGGGCATGAAGTGATCGACGTGGCGTATCTTGAACTGGATGGGAAGGTTCTGGGGCGACTCCCACGGGTCCTTGGTGATGAAGTGCAGGTCGGCCAGGCGGAAGTCATGGCCGTACTGCAACAGGGTGTCCCAGCCGTGAGCCACGAAGATGATGTTCTTGCGCACGTTCTTCTTGACCACGAACCACGGCCCGCCTCCCAGGCCAAGGCCCTTGCGCTGGCCTATCGTGTGGAACCAGAAACCACGGTGGTGTCCCACCACCTTGCCCGTCTCGATGTCGATGACCTTGCCTTCCCGCTCGCCCATGAAGCGGCGCAGGAAGTCGTTGTAGTTAATCTTGCCCAGGAAGCAGATGCCCTGGCTGTCCTTGCGCCTTGCGCTGGGCAACTTCGCGTCGATGGCTATCTGCCGCACTTCCTCCTTCATGAGCCGGCCCAGGGGAAAGATTGTGTGGCTCAGTTGGGCGTAGGAGAGTTGGGCCAGGAAGTCGGTCTGGTCCTTCACGGGGTCTATGGCGGTGCCCAGCCAGGCCAGTCCGTCCTGGTAGATGTTCGTGGCATAATGGCCGGTGGCGATGTGGTCATAGGTGTGCCCGATGCGCTGCTCGAAGGCTCCGAACTTGATGAGGCGGTTGCACATCACGTCAGGGTTGGGCGTGAGACCACGCTTCACCCGCTCCACCGCATAGCCCACCACCTGGTCCCAGTACTCCTTCTGCAGGTCAGTCACCTCCAGGTGCAGGCCATACTTGCGTGCTGTGGCCTGGGATAGTTCGATGTCCTCCTCGGCGGTGCATGAGGAGTCCTCGCCCTCCATCCCTATCTTGATGTAGTGCAGGTCGGGCTTGATGCCCGCCTCGCAGAGCAGATGCACCACCACGGCACTATCAACCCCGCCCGAAATGAGCACGGCCACACTGCCCTTTATCTCTTGAAGTTCCATGTCTTGATGCCTTTGAAGGTGTGAACGGATAGCGAGAGGCTGTCCCCCGCAGCCAGCCCTGCGACATCCTCCAGCGCGATGCTGGCGTAGGTCTCCTGGGTGTAGGAGAGCGGGTCGCTGCCCTGCCGGTGGTGCAGGCTCAGGTAACAATGCCTGTCGGCCCCGATGCTGTCCACCGCGAAGCCCCATGCGTGGGTGCCCCCTTGCGTGAGTGGTGCCAGGTGCAGGTTGATGTAGGCTCCACTCTTCCACACTGACAGAATGCCCACTGGGTCATGCATGGCACATGCCGTGGAGTCCTGCAGCACATGCACGCCTGTCGTTTGGTAGAGCGTGGCGCGGTTTCCCTCGATAGTGTAGCCGCACATCACACGGTACTGGGTACTGGGCTGGCGGCCATACAGCGTGTTGGTCACCTCGTAGGTGTCCCCATTGTCGGTCACCATCTGGGTGATGCGGCCCTCTCCGTTCGTGGTCAGGCACACAATCTCATTCCACATGCTGGGGAAGGGCGAGCCGTTGTCGTCATCGCTGCAGCCCGCTGCAAGCAGGGTGGTAAGGACAATCGTGAGCAGGGTCAGTCCTCTTCGCATCTCGTGGCTTTCTGCTTGTTGAACACGGGATTGGCATACATCGTGAGGATGCGCTCGCGCAGATAGGGGATGTCTTTGTTCTCCAGGTCTATCTTGTCGAGCCTGCCCTGGAGATACTTCTCGAATGTGCGCTTCTGTGCAGGCGTGTAGAAGAGTGCGAACTCCCGCGTACCGCGCAACAGGTCGGCTGCCACGTAGTTGCCCGGATAGAGCATATAGCGGCGGTGAATCTCGATGTTGATGCGGTGCGCAACCTCTTTGTAAATCTCCGTGCGCGGCAGGTCGGCCAGCTCGTCCAGCCACTCGTTGATGCAGGGGGCTGTCTCATAGTGGATGTGTCCCTTGTTCCCGAAGATGCCTATCTTCATGTTCTTCAGGTCGTCCTGCTTACTCTTCTTGAAGTCAGGGTTGTCCCTCTTCATCTGAAACTCCTTGGCCTTGAGGTAGTCACAGGGGTCGTACTCGTAGCTGATGGTGAGCGGCACGATGTGCAGGTCCTTGAGTCGCTGGATGATGGAGCCATCCCCGCCCATTGACATCATCTTGAGCACCGACTCCTGGGTGCGGTCGTTGGAGTCCTTGGCCCGTCCCTCACGCTGTGCAATCCAGATGTTCTCGTGCTTCACGTTGATGGCATAGTGCATGTATCGGCTCATCTTCTGGCTGCTTTCCAGGAGCGTGCGCGAGCTCACTCCCCTCTGTACGGTGAATGCCTTGTTTAACTTCACCAACTTTCTTATCCACGGATATATAAGCAGGTTGTCGCCGATGGCAATCTCACAGGTTGTGGGGAACCCGTCCTCATGCAACAGATAAGACAGGATGGCACTGTCGAGCACGATGTCACGGTGGTTGCTCATGAAGGTATAACGCTCGGGACCAGGCTCGATGCCGTCGTGCCGGAACGTGTAGCCTGTGCTGCACTTCCTCAGGATGCGCCGCACCAGGGGCTTCATGTAGCGTAACTGGAACTGAAGGGTGGTGTTGATGCCGATGAAGGCCCAGCGTATGAGCCTGTTTCTTACGCATGCGGGCAACCACGGAGCCAGTGAGTGCAGGATGTGCGCAAACTGACGGTCAGCGAGCAAGTCCTTTACGGCCTGCTTCACCTCGCCATCGTTGTACGGCCGTATGTCGTAGAATTCGTCGTTCATGCCTTCTTGCTCAGTATGTCCTCGATGATGTCCGTCATCACGTCCTTGATGTCCAGCCCTGCCGCACGCACCTGCTGGGGGATGAAACTGGTGGCTGTCATGCCTGGGGTGGTGTTGATTTCCAACATGTTTATCTTGTCACCCTCGGTGATGATGTAGTCTATGCGGATGAGGCCACGGCAACTGAGTATGTCGTAGATGGCCGATGTGAGCTGCTGCACACGCTCGGTCACGCGCTCGCTGAGGCGGGCGGGAGTAATCTCCTGCACCTCACCATTGTATTTCGCGTCATAGTCGAAGAACTCACGCTTGGTGACCACCTCGGTGATGGGGAGTACCACAGTGTGCTTGCTGGTCTTGTAGCATCCGCAGGTAATCTCGGTCCCCTTCATGAAGGCCTCCACCATCACGTCCTCACCCTCACGCAAGGCCAGGTTGATGGCAGGGCGCAGTTCAGCGGCCTCCTTGACCTTCGTGGTGCCGAATGACGAGCCGCCGCTGGCAGGCTTCACGAAACAGGGAAGCCCCACACGCTTGATGATGTCCTCGTCACTCACGGCCTGGTCCTTGCCACGGCGTATGAGCATGCTGTCGGCTACGGCCACGCCCAGCGAGCGCATGTAGTTGTTGAGCACAAACTTGTCGTAGGTCAGGGCCTCCACAAGCACGTCGGAGGTGGAGTAGGGCATGCCGATAAGGTCGAGGTAGCCCTGCAGGATGCCGTTCTCGCCAGGCACGCCGTGGATGGTGATGTAGCAGAAGTCGGGGCGTACACGCGCTCCCTGTCCGTTGTCAAAGGTGAAGTCGTTCCTGTCCACGCGGCTGCGTGAGCCGTCGGGCAGGATGGCCTCCCAGTGGCGGGCGTGTATCTCTACCTTATATATAATATAACGTTCCTTGTCCAAGAATGACTCGATGCCGGCTGCGCTGCGCATGCTGACATCATGCTCGGAGGTGTCTCCTCCGCATACGATGGCTATGGTCTTCATCTTTAGTTGCTATATTTTCTTTCTCCATTTCTCTATCAGTCTCGTCATGTCCTCGGGCAATGGTGACGAGAAGTCCATTTCCTCGCCCGTGGCAGGGTGTCGGAAGCCCAGGGTGCGCGCATGCAGTGCCTGTCGGGGGCATATCTCCATGCAATTGTGGATGAATGCCTTGTAGGATGCTGTCTTCTCACCCCGCAGTATCTGGTCGCCTCCGTACCGCTCGTCGGCAAAGAGGGGGTGCCCCAGGTGGCGCATGTGTGCGCGTATCTGGTGTGTCCTCCCCGTCTCCAGGCGGCACTCCACCAGTGTGGTTGGACCGAACCGCTCAAGCACGCGGTAGTGTGTGATGGCCGATTTGCCTATCTCGCTGTCGGGCGGGTACACCGCCATCTGCAGCCTGTCCTTGGGGTGCCGGCCTATGTTGCCCACGATGGTTCCCTCGTCCTCGGCGAATGGTCCCCATACCAGGGCGTTGTAGAGGCGGCGTGTGGTGTGGTAGAAGAACTGCTTGCAGAGGCTTGTCTTGGCCTCGGGAGTCTTGGCGATGACCAGCAGTCCGCTCGTGTCCTTGTCGATGCGGTGCACCAGTCCCACCGTGGGGTCATTGGCGTCAAACCCCGGGCAGTCCCTCAAGTGCCAGGCTATGGCGTTGACCAGCGTGCCGTCGTAGTTGCCGCATCCGGGATGCACCACCATTCCGGCAGGTTTGTTGATGACCATCACCTGGTCGTCCTCATAGGTGACATCGAGCGGGATGTCCTCCGGGACGATTTCCCAGTCCCTCTTCGGCCTGTCAAGCACCAGCGTCACCACGTCACCAGGCTTGGCCTTGTAGTTGCTCTTGACAGGCTTCCCGCCCACGCGGATGCAGCCGGCCTCGGCTGCCTTCTGTATGCGGTTGCGGCTGGTGTCACCCATGTGCATCATCAGAAACTTGTCGATTCTCATGATGCTCTGGCCTTTGTCAACCTCTATGCGCCAGTGCTCATGCTCTCCAGTCTCCCCGTCGGGAGTGGCCTCCAGCAGTTCGTCCTCCTCCAGGAAGGGTTCTTCCTCAGCGGGTGTCACCATTCGGCCTCCTCTGTTTCGGATGTCGCGCCCAGTGAGTCCGTATCGCTCCAGTCGTCAAATCCGTCATTGTCCAGGTTTCCGTCAATCTCGCTGTTGCCCACGACCAGTGTCACGGGAGCGTCGATGGGCACACGCTCACCTGCCACGACATTCCTGCCACGGCATTTCACGCCCAGCACCCAATCCTTGTCCCCCTCGATATACTCGTTGGGACCCAGTTTGAAGCCCAGGGCCTTCAGCCTGGCCTCAGCCTCGCGCAGCGAACAGTTGTCGGCGATGTCGGGCATGGTCAGCGTGGGTGTCTGCGAGGAGTTGATGGTGAGGTATATCTCCCTTCCCTCCTTGACGTGGGCACCGCTGGCCGGTATCTGCTCCAGCACGGTGCCAGGAGGCAAGTTGCGGTTATAGGCAGAGTCAGTCCTGACGGGTGTCAGCTGTGCGAGCCCCAGCTCGTACTCGGCATCCGCCACCAGTTTGCCCTTCACGTTGGGCACTTCCACCTCCACACCATGATGGGTGAAGCGGGCCATCCAGAACCACAGTCCGGCCATGGCCAGCAGTGCTGCCACGGCCAGTGCGATGAGGTTCCAATATACCACAGGGCTCGTGAATTTCCTTAGTGTGTCCTTTAAGCTCATGCGTCAATGTCTGTATGAGAGTGTGCGGGGCGTGATGCCCGCTTGCACCTTCAGGGCAAAGGTAGCAAATAAAAACAGAAAAAGAAGTAAAGTTGCCCCTACTTCTTTCTCCGTTTTAATCTTTTTTCAGTTACTTGCCGTGTCTCTCGTCGGATACGGTAAGTTTCTTGCGGCCTTTGGCGCGACGTGAAGCCAGTACGCGGCGACCATTTGCGGTGGTCATTCTCTGGCGGAAACCGTGCTTGTTGTTACGGCGACGGTTGTGGGGCTGAAATGTTCTTTTCATATCTTGCTTTCGTTATTTTGTTGTTACGCACTTTGTTTCGGGGTGCAAAATTACTTCTTTTTTTCTTCTTTGCCAAGAGAAGCACTTGTTTTTTCTCCTTTTACTTCGTTCTTCGCCCATTATTTCTTACCTTTGCACGTCGAATAAACGTGTAACAATATATACTAAAAGAACTTCATTTCTATGATCAATTCACAGGACATCAAGAAGGGCACCTGCATCCGCATGGACGGCAAGCTCTATTTCTGTATCGATTTCCTGCACCGCAAGCCGGGCAAGGGCAACACTATCATGAACGTGACACTGAAGGACGTGGTCAACGGAGGCGTGCTGGAGCGTCGCTTCAACATCGGCGAGAAGCTTGAGGA
>CAVKOT010000057.1:0-14324 GCA_963658045.1 Opitutia bacterium UBA4654 | reverse complement strand
GTGTCAGGCAGTCATAGGTGCGCACCTCGGTGTCCCCGGTGCTGTAGGACAGCAGATTGCCATCGGTGAGCGAGTATATGAGGTCTCCCGCCACGACGTTGCGTGTGGCGTTCCAGTAACTGGGATATACGTTCCACGTGCCTATCTGCTGTGCCCTTCCCTGCTGGGGGCATGTGGCAGCCAGCACAGCGAGCAGGGCAACCATTGCCAGTGTGATTCTTCTCATCTCGGTTGTCGGTTATGCGGTTTACGCTTGCGCGTTCTTGTGGTTATGTGGTTGGGGACGGATGGCTTCCTGTGTGGCCGTGGGCACGGCCTCGCCACTCTCTCCGGTCAGCGGCTTGCTGCCTCCTGGCCCTGTTCGGCAAGGAATTGTGCCAGTTGTGCTATGGCCCTCCCCCTGTGGCTGATGGCATTCTTGGCCTGCATATCCATCTGGGCAAAGGCCAGTCCGCCCGCCTCATCGGGTGCGAAGACGGGATCGTAGCCGAAGCCACCCTCCCCCACTTGTTCCTTGAGGATAGTGCCCTGGACGATGCCATGGAACAGGTGCTCCTCTCCATCCAGGCACAGGGCCACCACCGTGTGGAATTGTGCCCTCCGTGAGCCCGCTCCCCGCAGCTTGTCCAGCAGGCAGCGTATGTTGGCCTGCGCGTCATGGCTCTCCCCATATCCGTTCATCATGCCGAAGCGTGCGGTATATACCCCGGGTGCGCCTCCCAGTGCCTCCACCTCCAGACCCGTGTCATCGGCAAAGCAGTCCAGGCCATAGTGGTCCCTCACATAGCGCATCTTCTGCAGCGCATTGCCCTCCAGGGTGTCGGCCGTCTCGGGAATGTCCTCGTGGCAGCCTATCTCAGCCAGCGAGCATATCTCATACTTCCCCTCCAGCATCTCTCTCACCTCACGCAGCTTGTCGGCATTGTTGGTGGCCATAACCAGTCTCTTCATTCGGTCTTGCGGTTATTCTGTTTTACGGTTTTGCGGGTACCTGTGGTTTGGTGCCCGCATGCCCTCGCCTTACTTCTTTATCTTGTCAAAGCCCTCACCGAACACACCCTCGACGTTGCTCATCGACACGAAGGCGTTGCCGTCAATCTGGCGGATGAGGGTGAATATCTCGCGGCTCTCGTATTTCTTGGCCAGGATGAGCAGCACCTGCCGCTTCTCCTTGGTGTAGAAGCCCTCGCCGTAGAGCACGGTCACGCCACGGTCCAGGCGCACATTTATCTCGTGGGCTATCTCGTCGGGCTTGCTGCTCACGATGATGAACTGCACGCTCTGGCGGGCACCGTTGATGACGAAGTCCAGGAAGTTCATGCTGATGAACATCGTGAGGTAGCCCACCACCATGGTCTCCAGGTTGCGGAACAGCAGGTAACTGCCTGCGATGATGACCACATCAATGAAGAGCAGCAGTCGTCCCAGCGAGATGTTGCGGTACTTGTTGATGCTGCTGGCGATGATGTCCGTTCCCCCGGTGCTTCCGCCCGCCAGGAACACGATGGCCAGTCCCAGTCCCTCCATGATGCCTCCTATCACGCAGGCCATGAACTTCTGGTCGCCGATGATGAGGCGCAGGTGTTCCTTGCCGTCGGGACCCACGGTCGTGAGGTAGCCCTGCATGATGTCGATGAAGAAGGAGATGACAAACGTGGCTATCAGAGTCCTCACCATGTAGCGCCAGCCCATGATGCGCCCGGCCAGCAACAGCAGTGCGCCGTTGATGCACAGGTAGGTGTAGTTGGGGTGTATGCCCATCAGGTAGTAGATGATGGTCGATACACCGCTCAGTCCGCCAGTGATAATCTGGTAGGGGAGCAGGAAGCAGGTGTAGCCCAGCGTGTAGATGAAGATGCCCAGGATTATCTGGGCATAGTCACGTAGCAGCCTGCGCGGGTCCTCGCCCAATAGTCTCGTTGCTGTCATGTGTGTCTCCTTTTAGTATTCCTTTATTATAAATAGGTATGTGGCGCGGGTCTTTCCTCAAGCCCTTATCATGTTGAACCCATTGCCATAGACACCCTCGGCACGGCTTTGCGACACGAATGCCGCGGGGTCTATCTCCTGTATCATGCGCAGGATGTGCACCTGTTCCGACTTGTGCACGATGGTGATGAGCACCTTGATGTCCTGGTGGCTGTAGTAGCCCTCGCCATTGAGGATGGTCACCGAGTGCACGGTCTCGCTGATGATGCGGTCACATATCTCCTTGCTCTTGCGGGTGAAGATGATGAACTGCGTGTCCTGCCGGGCACTGTTGACCAGCATATCGACCACATAAGTGTAAATGGCCAGCGTGACGTAGCCGAACACCACCATCCTCCAGTCATGGAAGAGCGGCCAGCAGGAGCCGATGACCAGGAAGTCCAGGAAGAGCAGCACCCGCCCCAGTGACACATTGCGGTACTTGTTGATGAGCGCGGCTATCACGTCCCAGCCTCCTGTGCTGCCCCCAGAGAGGAACACGATGCCTATGCCCAGGCCGTTGAAGATGGCTCCCAGCACGCAGGCCATGGAGTCCTGCCCCTCGCCCAGCACCTGCACCAGGTGCCCGTGGCTGTCGGTCATGATGCTTTGCCCCAGGCTCAGGAAGGTCGAGAGGGCCACCACGGCATAGGCCGTCTTGACCACGAACTTCCATCCCAGTGGCTTGAATGCCACCAGCAGCAGGGCCGCGTTGACCAGCAGCAGGGCCGCGCTGATGGGAAATCCTGTTAGGTAATACACGATGGCCAGCATGCCGGCCAGCCCGCCCGTGGTGATGTGATAGGGCAGCAGGAAGGCCGCCCAGCCCAGTGAATAGACTGCCATGCCCAGGTTGATGGCCAGGAAGTCCCTGGTGAACTCCCAGATGCGTTGCTTGTTGTTAGTCATGTGTGGCATTCTTGGCAAGGCGGGCAGGCGGCCATTCGGGCGGCCGCCTGCCTCGCCTGTGACTGTTGCATTCCTCGTCCCGCAGGCTTACGCCTTGGGCTTGATCACGATGTTCACGATGCGTCCGGGGATGGCGATGGTCTTCACCACCTGCATGCCATCCAGGTATTTCTGTGCCTCGGGCGCGCCGGTGGCCATGGCCACCATCTCGTCGGGTGTCGCGCTGGCGGGGAAGTCCATGGCGAAGCGTACCTTGCCGTTGAACTGCACGCCCAACTTCACGCTGCTCTCGACCAGATACTTCTCGTCATAGGCAGGCCACTGCGCGTCGCACACGCTGGTCTCGTGCCCCATGGCCTCCCACAACTCCTCGGCGATGTGCGGGGCAAAGGGGGCGAGCAGCACGGTCAGGGGCTCCAGGATGGCGCGTGCGTGGCACTTCTGCTGGTAGAGCTCGTTGCAGGCCACCATGAAGGCCGAGATGCTGGTGTTGTATGAGAACTCCTCGATGTCGGCACTCACCTTCTTGATGACCTTGTGCAGGCTCTTCAGGCTCTCGGCCGTGGGCTCGCTGCCATCCACCTGCAGCTGGCCGTCCTTGCTCCAGAAGAGCGACCAGAACTTCTTCAGGAAGCGGTGGCAACCGTCGATGCCGTTGGTGTCCCAGGGCTTTGACTGCTCCACGGGGCCCAGGAACATCTCGTAGAGGCGCAGCGTGTCGGCACCGAACTTCTCCACTATCATGTCGGGGTTGACCACGTTGAACATGCTCTTAGACATCTTCTCGATGGCCCATCCGCAGATATACTTGCCGTCCTCAAGCACGAACTCCGCCGTCTGGTACTCGGGCCGCCAGGCGCGGAATGCCTCTGTGTCGAGCACGTCATTCTTTACGATGTTCACATCCACATGGATGGGTGTGGTGTCATACTGGTCCTTGAGGCCCAGCGAGACAAACGTGTTGGTGTCCTTGATGCGATAGACAAAGTTGGAGCGGCCCTGTATCATGCCCTGGTTCACCAGTTTCTGGAACGGCTCTTCCTTGCAGGACACGCCCAGGTCGTGCAGGAACTTGTTCCAGAAGCGGCTGTAGATGAGGTGGCCGGTGGCATGCTCGCTGCCGCCCACATAGAGGTCCACGTTCTGCCAGTACTCGTCGGCCTCCTTGCTCACGAGGGCGTTGGGGTTGTGGGGGTCCATGTAGCGCAGGTAGTAGGCCGATGAGCCGGCGAAGCCCGGCATGGTGTAGAGCTCGATGGGGAACACCGTCTGGTCATCGATGAGCGACTTGTCCACAATCTTGCGGTTCTTCTCGTCCCATGCCCACACCTGTGCGTGGCCCAGTGGTGGCTCGCCCGTCTCGGTGGGCAGGAAGTTCTCCACCTGCGGCAACTCCACTGGCAGGCACTCCTCGGGTATCATCTGGGGCATGCCGTGCTTGTAATACACGGGGAACGGTTCGCCCCAGTAACGCTGTCGGCTGAAGATGGCGTCGCGCAGGCGGAAGTTCACCTTCACGCGGCCCAGGCCGTGACTCTTGACATACTCCTTGGTGGCGGCTATGGCCTGCTTGACCGTGAGGCCGTTCAGCACCAGGTCACAGTAGGGTGTCTTGCCCTCGGCGGGGCTGTTGCACACGATGCCCTCCTTGGCGTCATAACTCTCCTCGCTCACGTCCGCGCCCTCGATCAGCGGGACGATGGGCAGATTGAAGTGGCGCGCAAAGGCATAGTCGCGGCTGTCATGGGCAGGCACGGCCATGATGGCACCTGTGCCATATCCGGCCAGCACATACTCGCTTATCCAGATGGGGTTCTTCTCACCCGTGAAGGGGTTGATGGCATAGGAGCCCGAGAACACGCCCGTCACGCGGTGGTCAATCTGACGCTCGCGCTCGGTGCGTCCCTTCACATAGGCCAGGTACTGCTCCACCTCCTGCTTCTGTGCCTCGGTGGTCACCCGCTGCACCAGTTCGCTCTCGGGAGCCAGCACCATGAAGGTCACGCCAAACATCGTGTCGGCACGTGTGGTGAAGATGGTGAACCTCTCCTCAGAGCCGGCTATCTGGAACTCCACCTCGGTGCCCTCGCTGCGCCCTATCCAGTTGCGCTGCGTCTCCTTGATGGAGTCGCTCCAGTCGATGGTGTCCAGTCCGTCCAGCAGCCTCTGGGCATACGCGCTCACGCGCAGGCACCACTGGCGCATCTTCTTCTGCTCCACGGGATAGCCCCCGCGCACGCTCACGCCCTCGACCACCTCGTCGTTGGCCAGCACGGTGCCCAGTTTCGGGCACCAGTTCACCATGGTCTCGCCCAGGAAGGCGATGCGGTAGTTCATCAGCACCTGGCTCTGCTCCTGCTCGCTCATGGCGTTCCACTCCCCGGCGGTGAGGGTCAGCTCCTCCGAGCAGGCGGCATGCAGCCCCTCGGTGCCATGCTGGCCCAGGTACTCGATGAGGTGTGCGATGGGCTGTGCCTTCTGGCACTTGGTGCAGAAGAACGAGTCGAACATCTTCTCAAAGGCCCACTGTGTCCAGTGGTAATAGTCGGGCGAGCAGGTGCGCACCTCGCGGTCCCAGTCAAAGGAGAAGCCTATCTTGTCCAGCTGCTCGCGATAGCGGTCAATGTTCTGGAAGGTGGTCTTCTCGGGGTGCTGCCCCGTCTGTATGGCATACTGCTCGGCGGGCAGTCCATAGGAGTCATATCCCATGGGGTTGAGCACGTTGTAGCCCTTGAGCCGCTTGTAGCGCGCATAGATGTCGCTTGCTATATATCCGAGCGGGTGACCCACATGCAGTCCTGCGCCGCTGGGGTAGGGAAACATGTTGAGGACGTAATATTTCCTCTTGCTGGTGTCCTCCGTCACCCGGTAGGTGTGGTTCTCCACCCACCTCTGGTGCCATTTCTGCTCAATCTCACGGAAGTTGTATTCTCTTGCCATTCTGTTTTGTGTTGTTTTGCTTGTTCTTGTGTATTTGGGTACAAAGGTACGATAACGCTTGCGATAGACCAAGGATAAAGCCTCCCAAATACTTGCGCATGCCTGTGTGAGTGCTACCCCACCCCCTGCGGCGGCCTTTCCTGGCCCGCAGGACTGGCCTCCCGCATGGCGGCACCGCCCTCCCTCACCGTCTAACCCAAGGCTGGACGGTCAACGCACCTGCATGTGATGGCCCACGCACCAGGCTTCTCCGACCGTCCAGCCTTGGGCTGGACGGTGAGGTGCCAGGCTCCCCCATATCCGGCAGCCACTCGTCCCGTCTCCTGGAGCCAGCCCCGCGCTTCTGCGGGACCCGCTTCGGTGGGCGTTCCATGCCCGTGACGTGCTGTGTGTCAGGCGGTCAGGGCTTCTGGAACTTGATGCTGCGCTGGCTCCCGTGCACGTTCCACGTCACGATGTAGATGCCCGAGGGATGCCCGGCCAGGCTGACGGGCGTGAGCGCGCTGCCCCTTCCCAGCAGGTGGCCAGCGGTGTCATATACGGCCAGCATGCACTGCGTGGAGGCCATGCCGAGGGGAGCGTGCAGGATCACTTCCTGCCTGTGCGGGTCATAGCCCACGCGGTAGTCCACCGGGGAGTCCTCTCCAGCCCGGGCCATGCCGTCAGGCATCTCGCCGCGCAGGATGTACCACTGGCGGGTGGCCTTGCTCGCGTTGGCCTCGTCACTTGTCCAGCTGATGATGGGGTTGCCGTCCTGGCTGCTGCCTCCCGAGCAGTTCCAGGCCAGGCCTGTGGCCTTGTTGACGATGGCATAGTGTCCTGCGGCGGGCATGAACTCCCACAGCTGGCGGTCCTCTTGGTCGTTGGCCTCGCTCAGGACGAGCCTGGCTCCTGTCGTGTAGGAACTGCCATTATAGGGGGCCATGTCGGTGATGGCGAGGCTGGAGCCCTGCAGCGTGAGGCGGTAATAGTTGCCCGTGACGGGTGTCACCTGCCAGAGCTGGGTGGCAGAGCGTGCCCTGTCGGGTGCCCAGGTGCACAGGCTCACTCCCGCAGGGCCAGCGATGTCGGCGGCATTTCCGGTCTTTACATTATATATATAGTACAGGGCATCGCTCTCCACCCCCATGGGGTTGTTGGGCAGGGGCTGTGGAGGGGTGAGCCCCTCGGGATTGGGCAGGGTGGATGACAGGAAGTCGGCATGCTCGCGCAGGAATTTCTTCAGGTAATCGACCCCCTCCTGGTAGGTGCTGAAGAGCACCAACTCGTCATACACCCTGTCGCTGAGCGACCATCGCTGGAAGTTGAGTGCCTGGCTCTGCCCTATCACCTGAGCCATGCTGTCGGTGTAGGCCAGCGTCCGCTCCACGATCCTGCCCTCGCACGCCGCCCTGTGCCAGGCCCGGCCAGCCAGGTTGCGGAACCACTCGTCGGCCCACATCCGTTGCACGTACTCCTTCATCCTGCCTGACGAGTAGCCCTCGTTGAGCATCAGCTTGTCCGTCATCTCATGCCGGAGGCGGTAACAGTTGTTGAAGGCGATGTCATAGTCCCACATCGGCCCCCAGCAGAGGTGGCTGTCGCCCCGCTCCTTGTAGGCATAGGTGCTGTAGTAGCCGTCGGGGTTGGCCGTATATTCATTGGCCACAAACCAGCTTGCGAGTGTCGTGCTATCTACCACCGCGCGGTAGCCCAGCACGGGGTCCTGGTAGTCGTCGGCATAGAGCCTGGCCTCGAAGTCGTTGATGAACTGGCGCAGGTAGTCCTTCTGGCTGGCGGTGATAACGTCATCGTCGGGCGACTTGATGGCCACGGCCTGCCCTCGGGTGGTGTGGAAATAGGCCTTCTCACCCTCCAGCGTGCCCGCAAATTCAAAGAAGTATCCGCCCGATATGTCGGCTCCCTCGGCGGGTGCCTCCTCCTGCTCCACAATCTCCACCCGCTTCTTGTGCACCTCCATCTGGTCACTCACCTGGTAGTTGCCCAGGTACTCGCCATTGAGCACCACATCGACAAACTCGGCCGAGGGCACGAAGGGCTGCCCCATCTGCCGCCCAATGAACGAGGCCACGGCATTGCGGAGCAGCGTCTTGTCGGAATGGTTGGCCAGCAGAGTCCAGTTCTTGGCGTTGGCGTGCCCCTTGCCCAGGAACTTCTCCTTGTGTGCGAACTTCAGGCGGTAGGGCTTCTTGGGCAGTCCCCAGGTGCTGTTGCCCCTGCCCCTTATCCTCAGCGAGTCATAGGTGGCTATCGAGTCGCCCTCTATCCTCCACATGCGGGCATACTTGTACTCCGTCTTGCTGGTCACGGCACCGCCGTCATAGGTGTTGATGAGGAGGGTGGGGATGTCCGTCCGTTGTGTCATGTAGGAGGGCAGTAGCCCGGCCCTCACGCGTGCCATCTCGGCCACGAGCGTTTCATAAGCCTCCCGCAGGCTCTCCAGCATCTGCTGGGTGATGCCCGTGTCCGGCACTCCCCTGCCCTTCCAGAGCTCGGCCAGGAGTTCCGACATCGCCCTGCCCAGGTACATGGCCATGCTCTCTCCCGTCACCTCGACGCTCAGCAGGCGTATCTCGGCGAAGTGGGCAAAGTGGCTCCCGCTGCTGTTCTGCAGGAAGCAGAGGCGCAGGTGTGAGTACTCTCTGCCACCCAGCGAGACGGGGCTGCTGGTCACCTGGGCTCCCGAACAGGCATTCCCCAGTGACACATGGCCCAGGGAGGTCCAGTGCGAGCCGTCCTGGCTGGCCTGGCAGTCCATGAGCGTGATGTGGTTGGCCTCGGTGACCCGCCTCCGCACATAGAGGGCGATGTCGCCCGAGAGAGCCTGGGGAAGGTCTATCTGCAGGTAGTGCGTCTCTGTTACCTGGCCGTGCCAGTCGCTGTGCCAGAATGTGTTGGGGTCGCCATCGAGCAGGTACTCCAGGTGCTGCCCCTCCTGGGCATCCGAGGCATTGCTGCTGAGCATGTCGGGCGTGAGCGTGACAAGTGTGGCCCTGTACCCCACTGCCTGGTCATAAGCTTGCTGGGCCTTGTCCTGCAGGTCGCGGTACTGGCTGGCCAGTGTCTGTGCCAGGGCCGCAGGACAACTGCCCACCAGGCATGCCAGCAGGATGAGGCATCTCGTGTATAGTTTTTCGGTCAATGTCATAGTGCTCATTTTTAGGTGTGCGAATGGATTTGATGTTGCAAATGTACATAATGTTATGCAGAAATCAACGGCATGTCACAGATTACTGTGGCCTCCCTCCCCCATTTTTCTTGACGCATGGCCATTCGGCAGGGCAGGCCTGCAAGCCATCGCCTGGCTGGGAGTTGAGGGTGAGTGAGTGTGCTACCAGGCAGCACTAATCTTGGTGGCGGTTCTCTCGCAAGGGTGTGACATACGTCCCATTAGTGGGCAGTATCGTCCTTCTCATCTTCTTCTGCCTTGGCAGCGAAAAGTGTGAGAATGAGTATGGCCCCTATGTAGTCAACTGAGTACAGGGCACTGACGGTGCTGCCCCAGGGCGAATGTGATGGGGCAGCACTACCCTACCCAGCCTGTGACAGTGTGTCTGGCAGCGGGATGCGGGCGAAAGATGCGTGGATGTGTGCCTCTTTAGAACTAAAATGAGTAAATTTGCCACGGAAGTTGCATCATAGAGCACAAGACAAAGATTATGACTGAGATTGCCAAGTTCAACCCCGAGGAGACCAAACTCTACGAGGAAAGCATCAACGCCTACCGCGATATCGTGAACGCCATAAACACCGCCAAGAAGGACGGCTATGCCGAGGGACGCGAGGAGGGGCTGGCCGAGGGTATCAGGGAAGGCCAGATGGAGATGGTGAGGGTGATGCTGCACAATGGAGTGTCACCTGCCGACATTGCCAGGATGACAGGCATGCCAGTCACCGACGTGGAGCAGTTGCGCTGACAGCATCCTGCTCACAGCGGCACTCTCCAGGAGATGCCTCCCCCACCTTACTCCACTATTCTGTGCCATGCTGTAGGCTGGCGGGCTGGGAGCATGCCTCCCCACATTCTTGCCCGCAACCCTCCCCCACCTCACCGAAAAGCCTTATCTTTGCGGATATAATCAAAAGTAAGATATTGTAAAAGATGAAAGCAGGTATAGTGGGACTGCCCAACGTGGGCAAATCTACCCTTTTCAACTGTCTGTCCAGTGCCAAGGCACAGGCGGCCAACTTCCCCTTTTGTACCATCGATGCCCAGTTGGGACAGGTTTCTGTGCCCGACGAGCGGCTCACCAAGTTGGCTGAGCTGGTTCATCCAGGGCGCATCGTGCCCGCTGTGTGCGACATCGTCGATATCGCAGGACTGGTCAAGGGCGCCAGCAAGGGCGAGGGCCTGGGCAACCAGTTCCTGGCAAACATACGCGAGTGCGACGCCATCATACATGTGCTGCGCTGCTTCGACAATGGCAACATCGTGCACGTGGATGGCAGCGTTGACCCTGTGCGAGACAAGGAAATCATTGACACCGAGCTGCAACTCAAGGACCTGGAGACGGTGGAGAGCCGTATGAAGAAGGTGGAAAAGGCTGCCAAGGTGGGCGGTGACAAGCAGGCACGCATCGAGCTTGACGTTCTGGAGGCTTACCATGCCGCTCTGCTCAAGGGTGAGAGCGCACGCACGGTGTCCTTTGACACGGAGGATGAGAAAATGGCCGCCAAGGGAATGTTCCTGCTCACCGCCAAGCCAGTCCTGTATGTGTGCAACGTGGACGATGCCAGCGCATCAACCGGCAACGCCTATACCCAGGCCGTGGCCAAGGCAATCGAGGGCGAGGATGCCGAGATGCTCATCATCAGCGCGCAGACTGAGGCTGACATAGCCGAGCTGGAGAGTTATGAGGAGAAGCAGATGTTCCTGGAGGACATGGGATTGCAGGAGAGCGGGTGCAACCGCCTTATCAAGGCCATCTATCATCTGCTCACCCTGCAGACCTTCATCACGGCGGGCGAGATGGAGGTGAAGGCCTGGACGTTCCGCCGGGGCTGGAAGGCACCGCAGTGCGCGGGCGTGATACACACCGACTTTGAGAAAGGATTTATCCGTGCAGAGGTCATCAAGTATGACGACTACATCCATTACGGCTCCGAGGCTGCCGTGCGCGAGGCTGGCAAGATGGGCGTCGAGGGCAAGGACTATGTGGTACAGGACGGTGACATCATGCACTTCAGATTCAACGTATGACCGAGCTCTTCATCCACTGGAATCCCTCCACCACGGCCTTTGAACTGGGTCCCCTGGCCGTGCGCTGGTATTCACTCTGCTGGTGTGTGGGCCTCGTGAGCGTGTATATGCTCATGCACCGCCTGTTCCGCCAGCAGAAGTTGACCGAGGAACAGTTTGACCCCATGTTCCTCTACTGCTTTGTGGGCATCTTGGTGGGGGCTCGCCTGGGCCACTGCCTGTTCTATGAGCCCGAGTATTTCCTGCACCACATCACCGAGATGCTGCTTCCCATACGCGAGACACCCGACCCCAGCCAGTGGAGCAGCGCGCTCACCTGGCTGCCCACGGGCAATGCCAGCACCCACTGGGCCTTTACCGGATATGAGGGACTGGCCAGCCATGGTGGCACGCTGGGGCTTATGCTGGCTCTGGTGCTGTACTCCAGGAGGCAGGAGATCAACATCATGCGGGTGCTGGACAACGTGGCCATCGTGACCCCAGTGTGTGCCTGTGCCATACGGTTGGGCAATCTGATGAACTCCGAGATTATCGGGCGGGTCACCGATGTGCCCTGGGCGTTCATCTTTGAGCGCGTGGACATGCAGCCGCGTCATCCAGGACAACTCTACGAGGCCATCTGCTATGCCTGCTTCTTCTTCGTGGGCTGGTGGTTCTACAGGCATAAGCCAGAGCGCGTGGGCACGGGATTCTTCTTCGGCCTGTGCCTTGTGCTCATCTTCACAAGCCGCATTCTTATCGAATATACCAAGGAGAACCAGGTGGGCTTCGAGGATGGGATGCTCTTCAATATGGGTCAACTGCTCAGCGTGCCCTTTGTGCTGCTGGGACTTTACTGTATGTTAGGAGGAAAATGGTGCAGAAGACTTGGAGAAAAGTGACGGCTGCGGCACTCTGCCTGCTGCTCTGCCTCGTGGCCTCGTGCCGCACACACAAGGAGGAGGCACGCACCGGCCAAGGGCGGGAGCGGGGCAGGGTGGTGGTGGCCTACGTCACCTCGTGGAGCCAGGGAATGCCCGACCCCACAGTGATGACGCACATCAACTATGCCTTTGGCAAGGTGACGGCCACGCATGACGGGCTGTCGGTCGATAACCCTGACCGCCTGCGTGCCATTGTCGCCCTGAAGTGGCAGAACCCGCAACTCAAAGTACTGCTCTCGGTGGGCGGATGGGGCGCGGGAGGCTTCAGCGAGATGGCGGCAGACAGTGAGGCACGCATGCGGTTCTGTGCCGCCTGTGACAGCGTGGCCAGCGAGTACAGGCTCGACGGCATCGACATCGACTGGGAGTACCCTGGCAGCAGCGTGGCGGGCATCAGCAGTTCGCCTGCTGACAAGGAAAACTTCACCCTGCTCATGCGAGACCTGCGCAAGGCACTGGGCAGCAACCGTCTGCTCACCCTGGCCACGGTGGCCACGGGTGGCTTCTACGACTTCCCCGCCTTTGTGAACGAGGTCGATTTTGTCAACATGATGACCTACGACATGGGAGGCGCGCCCCGGCACCATGCCCCGCTCTACAACTCAGAGCGGTTCCAGGGCGGCTCCTGCGAGAAGGCCACGCAGGCGCACATCGCCCAGGGCGTGCCTGCGGAGAAACTCGTGCTGGGCCTGCCCTTCTATGGACGCGGCATCCAGGAGGTGGGCAACTTTTGCAACTACAGCAATGTGGCACGACTCACAGACTACACCAGCCAGTGGGACTCCGTGGCCCAGGTGCCCTATCTCACCGACCAGGAGGGCAGGGTGGTGCTGGGCTATGACAACGCCCGCTCCCTCAGAGGCAAGTGCAAGTTTGCCCGCAAGCACCATCTGCGCGGCGTGATGTACTGGGACTACCATGGCGATGACAGCCAGGGCACGCTGAGACGAGCCGTGTGGAAGGCCACACGCTAAGCCTCGCACTGCCTGGCTGGCCCACGAAATAATTATCTGACAATCACAAGAAGATGAAAACAAGGACTACACGCATGAGACACATCCTCATCACGGCCCTACTGCTGCTCGCTGGCATCGGGCTCTCAGCCAAGACACAGAGTGAAGCCCCCCGCATCCTGGTGCTCACCGAGCGCGGGGGCCAGCACGAGGCATTCGTCAAGGAGGCCCTGCGCTGGCTGACCTCCTATGGCAAGCAGCACCACCTGCAGGTGGACGTAATCAATGACACACGCCCCATCAACGACAGTACCCTGGCCCGATACAAGGTGCTGCTCCAGCTCAACTACCCGCCCTACAACTGGACCGACGAGGCCAAGGTGGCCATGGAGCACGGCATGCGCTATGGCACCATAGGCTGGGTGGGATTTCACCACGCCTCGCTGCTGGGCGACTTTGACGGATTTCCCATGTGGCAGTGGGCATCGCGCTTCCTGGGGGGCATCAAGTTCCAGGACTATGTGCGGGCCACCTGTGATGGCAAGGTGGTGGTGGAGCGTCCCGGTCATCCCATATTCCAGGGCGTGAGCCGTGAGTTCACGCTGCCTAAGGATGAGTGGTACACCTATGACCGCAGCCCCAGGCCCAACGTCCAGGTGCTGGCCCATGTCGATGAGGAGTCCTACAACACCGACACCCGAGTGCGCATGGGTGACCACCCTGTGGTGTGGACCAACGAGCGGGTCAAGGCACGCAACGTCTATTTCCAGTTTGGCCACCATGCCGACCTGTTCCAGAGCGAGGACTTCTGCAAGATGCTCTCCAATGCCATAGAATGGGCCTCTGGCCCCGCCAAATGGTTTCCCCGGTGCCATGCACTGGTGGTGCACAATCCGGCCGTAGAGCGTGCCCACAGGGACTTTGACGAGGACGCGATGGCCTACTTCCGCGAACTCAGCGTGGGCGACGGCATCGTGTTTGACTTCACATCCAACTTCGACGACATCAACTATGAGAATCTGCGCACCTATGACCTGCTCATCTCCCTTGATGACAACCCGGGGCACACGCCCCGCCAGCGTGCCGACTTTGAGCGGTACATGGAGGAGGGTGGCGGATGGCTGGGCTTCCACTCGGCAGCCTTCAACATTCCCTCCACAGGCTGGCCGTGGTTTGTGCAGTTCCTGGGCGGGGCTGTGTTCAACCGCAATTCCTGGCCGCCCCTGCCTGCCAAACTGAGGAATGACACGCCAGACCATCCTCTGATGAAGGGGATTCCGGACTCCTACATGTCACCTGAGAATGAGTGGTACCAGTGGGAGCCCAGTCCGCGGCTCAATCCTGACGTGCGGGTGCTGCTCTCGCTTGATGATGACAACTATCCCCTGGGGCTCAAGGACGAGTTGCCCAAGGGGCTGGACCCCCCTGTGG
>CAVKOT010000056.1:0-14566 GCA_963658045.1 Opitutia bacterium UBA4654 | reverse complement strand
TCCTCACACTGGCTGTTGGCAGTGTGTCGGCACAGACAGGGGATGACAAGGCAAAGGCCAAGGCTGATGCCGCTGCGCTCAAGGCCGCGCAGAAGGAGGCAAAAGACCAAGTGAAGGAGGCCCAGAAGATATGGGACGACCTCAACATGCAGATCCAGGAGAAGAAGGCTACGGCCGAGATCATGCTGACAGAGTGCAAGAAGGGGCAGGAAATCCTGCAAAAGGCCCTGAAGAGCGGGATGCTGGAGGAGAAGAAGTTGGGCGAGGCGTATGCCTTGAGCACCAACCTGGCCATGCACCCGCTGAACATCATGCTGCAGGCAGCGTCGGACAAGGTCGCCTTTGACACCGTCTATTTCTATGACAACCTGAAGTGTCTGACTGACGGATTGCACAACGAACTCAAATACACTAAGGTGACCAAGGGAGAGACTGGCAATGAGGCACAGTTAAAAGCCAAGAAGGTACAACTGGCCCAGTGCGGGGACTACTACATCTATGCAGCCCAGTTTGAGGCAGCATGCGGACGCTACCAGACTGCGCTCGAGGCATACGACCGCGCCATTCACTACACGGAATCTTATCCAGAGGTGGCCGACATTGCCAAACTGCGTATCTCCAACGCACAGATAGCCTACTACGCTTTCCACATGGCACACGACGCCAAACTCTATGACGTGATGGACAAGTACTACGACCAGGCCCTGCAGTTTGAGGAAGGTGCCGAGGGGACACGCCAGGCCAAGGTGGCCAGTTACCTGGAGCGCAAGGACACCGTGGCATGGGCAAAGGCCGTACACGACATCACAATCAAGGAGCCACAGAAGAACAGCGATCTCATCCAGATACTGCTGTCCTACTACCAGAAGCACGGACTGGACAAGATGATGGCCTATGCCGATGAGGTGCTTGCCACAGACCCCGATGTGCTCATCGCCAACTACGGCAAGGGCTATGCCTACTTTGCCCAGGAGAAGTACGATGAGGCGTTTGCCTGCTATGTGAAGTGTACGGAACTCAAGCCGGACTACTTCGACGCATGGTACCAGGCCGGACTGTGCAAGTTCCGCCAGGCACTGGCCAAGAACACCACAGTGAGCAGCATCAAAAACCAGGTGAAGGCCAAGGCTACCGTGGAGGAGGTGAAGAAGACCCTAGGCACCGCCATCCCCTACTTTGAGAAGGCACGGGAACTCACCCCCAACGAGCCCCAGAAGTGGGCCTACGAGCTGAAGCAATGCTATACCTTCACAGGCCAGGCCGCCAAGGCTGCTGAGATGGACAAGTTGCTCTAAACATACAAACACAACGGGTGCGGGGTGGCGGCCGTCTCACAACAGAGAGGGAGGTCATCCCGCACATTACTTTCCCGCCTCTCCCGTACACAGGCGACAGGAGGAGCACCAGCGGTCAGACCTACCGCACGCACGTAACAGACAGGATATCACACAGGAGGATGCGGCACACGACTCACATCCCCCGAAGACACACATATATAAGGCAAACATTGTTCAGAGATGAAGAAATCTTTTGTTATCTTATTGCTTTTCACATGCCTCGCACCCATTCTCCTGGCTGCGGGCAAGAAGGAAAAAGCCCAGAAGCCAGTCAAGATGTCAACTCTCTACAAGGCTGCATCCACCGCCATCAAGAACGCATCGGGGCAGGATGGGGCAAGGACCAACCTGATGAACGCCTTGCCACGCACCGACCTCAAGGACAAAGACCGTGCCGAGATATACTACACCGCCGCCCGACTGTATGAGTCGGTCAACAGCGTGGAGAACCGTAAGGCGTATCTGAAACAGCAGTACGACACGGCACTCTTCTTCAACTCATTGCTCAACATGTATGAGCAACTGCGCCTGTGCGACAGCGTGGACGCTGTGCCCAACTCGCAGGAGAGGGTCAAGTTGAAGTATGCAAGGAAGACAAGCGAACTACGACAGAAGCACATCAGAAACATCCGTAACGGCAGCAAGTTCTTCCTGCGCAAGGGGAACTATGCCGAAGCCTATGGATTCATCGATGCCTACTACACCTATTCCAACAACAGGAGGGACACCCTGCTGCCCAAACTGGCCTATCAGGCAGCCCTGTGCGGGTATCTCACCAAGCAACCCGCACACACACTGAAATACATCGACAAGGCTATCGAGACTGCCACCAGGGGGGACAAGCCCATACTGCAGGAGTACAAGGTGCGCACCTATGCCATGCTCAAGAACGACTCCGCGTGGGTGCGGGAACTGAACACAGGGGTCAGCCACTACCCCGAGTATGACTATTTCTTTGTCAACCTGGTCGATTATTACGACTCTCACCGCATGACCAAGGAGGGAGAGGCCCTGGCGGACTCGCTCATCAAGGTGGTGTCAGCCGACAAGGCCATCTACTGGTACACCAAGAGCAAGATGAGGCTGCTCGACAACGACTATGAGGCATGCATCCAGTTTGCCGACAGCACGCTGAAGCGTGACCCCGCCTTCACTGATGCCTACTATAACAAGGGTATTTCCTATCTCAACATGGCTGTCATCCGCCAGGAGTCGGCCTGCAGTGACATCAAGGACCCACGCTTTGCCCAAGACCGCCAAGCCATACACCACCTCTACGCCGAGGCAATGCCCTGCATGCAGAAAGTGCGCGAGCTGCAGCCTGAGAACGTGGACCGCTGGGCACCGCCCCTGTATCGCATCTACCTGTTTCTGAATAAGGGGAAAGAGTTTGACGAGATAGACAAACTGCTGAAGCAGAAAGCGGCTGAGGACGAGAAGAAGAAGGCCGAGGCTGCAAAGAAGTAGCCAGGGACAGCAGAAAATCATACCCTGCCGGCAGGACACAGAAGGCATGGGTGTCACAGGAACTGTATCTTTTGATTTTGAACAACCACTTATAATTACTCTGCACCAATGAACAGAAGACCCATAGCACTCGTAACAGGTGCCACAAGCGGCATCGGGGAAGCCTGCGCACACAAGTTTGCCCAGGCAGGATATGATGTGATAGTCACGGCACGCAGGGCTGACAGCCTTGCCACTCTGAAGGGAGAACTGGAATCCCAGGGAGCCAGTGTCATCACACTGCCCTTCGACGTGAGAGACCGACAGGCTGCCCGCCAGGCCATAGAGACTCTGCCCAAAGAATGGAGCGAGATAGATGTGCTGGTCAACAACGCTGGACTGGCACGTGGACTGGAGCCCGAGTATGAGGGCAACCCCGATGACTGGGACGAGATGATAGACACCAACATACGCGGACTGCTCACCATGACACGCCTTGTCGTACCAGGAATGGTGGCCCGCGACCATGGCCACGTCATCAACATCGGGTCTGTGGCTGGTGATGCCGCATACGCCGGAGGCAACGTCTATTGTGCCACAAAGAGTGCGGTGAAGGCCTTGAGTGACGGACTGCGTATAGATGTGGCACACACCAGGGTGCGTGTGACCAACATCAAGCCTGGACTGGTAGAGACGAACTTTTCCAGAGTGAGATTTCATGGCAACGAGGAACGGGCCAACGGGGTCTATCGGGGCATCAAGCCGCTCACGGGTGACGACATAGCCGATGTGGTACTTTATGCCGCCCAGGCTCCCGAGCATGTGCAGATAGCCGAAGTGCTCATGCTGGCCACCCACCAGGCAAGTGGCAGCGTCATCTGCAGGAAGTGATAGGAAATGACAATCCCCATGCCATCCGTCTTACAGGAGAGCATGGGGATTACTGTATTTGTCGGCAAGATACATTTCTGGAACAGGAAGGGTGCCCTATTCCTCATAAATGTAAGTAAAGCCCCACGCCTTTCTGTATCTTTCCACACAGCCCTTGGGCACATACATGGAGACTGTGGTCTGCACCTCCAGGGTGACAAAGCCATGTCCCGTCCATCGGGGAGGCTCCTGGGTGCGGAAATGTATCTCCTTCAAATTCGGACAGTCATAGAATGGGAACTCGCCGATGCTTGCTAGCGAGTCGGACAGGACTATGGACTGACAAGACTCCAGGTTACATGCAAAATACTGTCAAAGGTAAAAGTCATGGGTAAGTTGGACGTATTCGGGAGAGCGCGAACCATCAGCCGATTGCAGTAGCATCTCCCCACATACTGGTGCGCAAGTTCGTTTTCTGGAAAACTCAAGCAGGACACGCTTGGGAGGCTTGTGCATGACGGTACGCACATGCAGGCTACGCGAGAGATACAGGCCACGCTCCAGGGCCTCACCTACGAAGGATGCCTGGGACGCACAGGGTAGCACGACCGCAAACAGTCCATTCTCCCCCAACAGGCGCGACACAGCATCAAGCAGTCCGCCAGCGGGAAGTGCCGATGCGTTGCGTGCTCTCATACGCCGCTCGGAAGGGGGCACGACATCATTGACAAAGAAGGGAGGGTTGGACAGGATGCGGTCAAAGGGGCCGTCGGATGAGGTAAACTCCCCTACATCAGCCTGGTGGATTGTGACACGCGAGGCAAAAGGGCTGTCCTGCACATTATGCCGGGCCTGCTCCACCGACGGGACGTCAATGTCGATGCCCTCCACCATGGCGTGAGGCGCACGCTGGGCCGCCATCAGGGCTATCAGTCCGCAGCCTGTGCCGATGTCGAGCACATGGTGCGCGTCACCCAAGTCTGCCCAGGCTCCCAACAGGACAGCATCGGTGCCGACTGGCATCGAGGACTCGTCATGACGCACCTGGAACTGGCGAAATCTGAAGTATGGTTGGCTCATTTGCTACTTTCTTTTTGTAAGACGACAAGCGTGCGGCTTTCTGTTCGTCTCCGCTCCCAAACACACACTTGGGAACGACAATTCGAACAAACCGCATCCTGTAAGAGCAAAGATACGCATTTTACCCATGAAGAGCCACGGAAATCCGATTATTTTTAGTACTTTTGCAGCCGTTTCAATCAAGAGATATAGACAGATACAGATAAGAGGATTTACCCCAATGACAAACACCAAGAAGGTTTCCTTTTCCTTTGTCGCAGACTTGAGCGCGGAATCAGACAAGATGATACACTCGAACATGGACGGCAAGATGCCAGTCCTGTGTGTGCGTGACTCTGTCCTGTTTCCTGGCACAATGACTCCCGTGACCATAGGAAGGAACGCCAGCATAAAGACATTAAAGGAGGCCGAGAAGGGCAACGGTAACGTGGCAGTATTCTGCCAGAAGGATGCCGCTGTGGACAGCCCCGAGGCCGATGACCTGTATGCCATAGGAGTTGTGGGCAGGCTCGTGCATTTCCTGAGACTGCCAGACGGCAACTACACAGCCCTCATACACGCAGCCAACCGCATCGAACTGCTCTCGCTGGAGCAGGATGCTCACGGATACCACGGACTCACCGAGGCACGCCCCGACATAGAGCCCACTGCCGAGGAGGAGGAGACATTCTCTGCCATGCTGGTGGAACTGAAGGAGAAGGTCAAGATGCTGGCCGAACTGACAGAGTTTTGCCCGCAGGAGTTCGTGCAGTATGTCGAGAACCTGCAGCCCTCATCGCTCATGCTCAACGTGATATGCAGTTACCTGCCTGTGGGGACTGACGTGAAATACCAGATGCTCTCGACTCCAAGCGAGCCACAGAGGGCAGAACTGGCTCTGGCCACCCTCAACGGATTGCTCCAGCTGGCACGCCTGCGCAAGGAGATAGAGCACAGGACCCAAAAGGAGATAGACAAGCAACAGCGAGAGTACTTCCTCAACCAGGAAATAAGGCAACTGCAGAACGAGCTGGGCAACAAGGACGACTCCAGCGTGAAGCAGGATGACCAGGAGCGCATGAAGCAGGAGGCCAAGGGCAAGAAGTGGAGTGCGAAGGTAAAGCAGACCTTTGAGCAGGAACTGGCCAAGTTGGGGCGCATCAACGTGCAGTCGCCTGACTACAACGTGCAGCTCAACTATCTGCAGACCATCCTGCGCCTGCCATGGGACTACTGCACCAAGGACTCGCTGGACCTCAAGCGGGCTGAGAACCGCTTGAACAAGGACCACTATGGCATGGAAAAAGTCAAGGAGCGCATCCTTGAGCACCTGGCCGTGCTGAAACTCAAGAATGACCTCAAGAGCCCGATTATCTGCCTGTACGGCCCTCCCGGAGTGGGCAAGACGAGCCTGGGCAAGAGCATTGCCGCCGCACTCAACCGCAAGTATGTGCGCATCAGCCTGGGAGGCATGCATGACGAGAGTGAGATACGCGGCCACAGGCGCACTTACATAGGTGCCATGCCTGGACGCATCATCAAGGGAATACAGAAGGCGGGCTCGTCCAACCCAGTGTTCATCCTGGACGAGATAGACAAGGTGACAGAGAACACCGTCAACGGAGACCCATCTTCGGCATTGCTTGAGGTGCTTGACCCCGAGCAGAACAGTGCCTTCCATGACAACTTCCTCGATATGGACTATGACCTGAGCCGCGTGATGTTCATCGCCACAGCCAACAATATCAATTCCATCCCCCGGCCATTGCTTGACCGCATGGAACTGATAGAGGTGGGCGGATATATCACCGAGGAGAAAGTGGAGATTGCACGCCGCCACCTCCTGCCCAAAGCCAAGGAGGACATGGGACTTAACAGTGGCAACTCGCCCAAGGTGGGCAAGGATGCCCTGGAATACATAATAGAAAGGTACACGCGCGAGAGCGGTGTCAGAGCTCTGGAGAAGCAAATCAGCAAACTGCTGAGGAAGGTGGCCCTGAACGTGGCACGTGGTACGGAGGATGAGTTGCCCAAGACCATCGGGCCCGCCTATGTGGAGAAACTGCTGGGCAACCCGCCATTCAGCCGTGACAAATACCAGGGTAATGGTGATGCAGGAGTGGTGACAGGCCTGGCCTGGACCAGTGTGGGAGGCGAGATCCTGTTCATCGAGACAAGCCTCAGCCAGGGAAAGGGCGGAAAACTCACGCTCACCGGCAACCTGGGTGACGTGATGAAGGAGAGTGCTATGCTGGCCCTGGAGTACATCAAGGCGCATGCTGACCGCCTGGGCATTGACATGCGTGTCTTTGACAACTACAACATACACATACATGTGCCCGAAGGAGCCGTTCCCAAGGACGGCCCCAGCGCGGGAGTCACCATAGCAACCAGCATCGCCAGCGCACTCACCCAGCGCATGGTACGCGACCGGTTGGCCATGACTGGCGAGATAACCCTGCGAGGGAAGGTGCTTCCCGTGGGTGGCATACGTGAGAAGATACTGGCTGCCAAGCGGGCGGGCATTACCGACATCATGCTCTGCGAGGACAACGAGAAGGATATCAAGGAAATCCCAGCCGTGTATCTCGAGGGTGTCAACTTCCACTATGTCAAGACGGTGTCTGACGTGTGGGACTTTGCTCTGCTGCCCGAGAAGGTGAAGAACCCCATCACCTTCCATTTTGATGACGACAACAAGGAGGAGAAGAAGGCATGACATTCCAACTGCAACAGACCGACCCTCAGTCGGAAGCGCGCGCCGGAGTCATACAGACCGACCATGGCCAGATAATGACTCCCGTATTCATGCCCGTCGGGACGGTGGGCAGTGTGAAGGGCGTGTCGGTGCGTGACCTCAAGGAAGAGGTCAAGGCACAGATTATACTGGGCAACACCTACCACCTGTACCTGCGCCCCGGTACTGAGATACTGGAGAAGGCAGGCGGGCTGCACCGATTCAACAGCTGGGACGGCCCCATTCTGACAGACAGCGGCGGGTTCCAGGTGTTCTCGCTCACGGGCATCAGAAAGCTCACAGAGGAGGGCTGCACCTTCCGCAGCCATATTGATGGCAGCAAGCACACCTTCACTCCCGAGCGTGTGATGGACATCGAGCGCAGCATCGGCGCGGACATCATGATGGCTCTTGACGAGTGCCCTCCCGGCACAAGCGAGTATGCCTATGCCAAGAAGAGCCTGGGGCTGACACACCGCTGGCTTGACCGCTGCCTGAAACGCTTCCACGAGACAGAGCCCAAGTATGGCTACAATCAAAGCCTGTTCCCCATCGTGCAGGGCTGCACCTACCGCGACCTGCGCACGCAGAGTGCTGAGTTCGTGGCCGAAAAGGGCTGCGACGGCAATGCCATAGGCGGACTGGCTGTGGGCGAGCCCGCTGAGGTGATGTATGAGATGATAGAACTGGTCAACAGCATCCTGCCCAAGGACAAGCCACGTTACCTCATGGGGGTGGGCACTCCCGCCAACCTGCTTGAGGGCATCGAGCGGGGCGTGGACATGTTTGACTGTGTGATGCCCACCCGCAATGGGCGCAATGCCATGCTCTTCACGGCCGATGGTATCATGAACCTGCGTAACCGCAAGTGGCAGGACGACTTCTCCCCCATCGACCCTGCGGGAGCGTGCTCTATCGACCACACATACACCAAGGCTTACCTGCACCACCTGTTCAAGGCCCAGGAACTTCTCGCGCTGGAGTTGGCCTCCATACACAACCTCTCCTTCTACCTTTGGCTCACAGGAGAGGCGCGCAAGCACATCCTGGCAGGGGACTTCCGTGCATGGAAAGAGATTATGATGAGACGCGTGACACAGCGACTGTGAGGCGGGAGTACAAGACTGAAGGACAAAAGGCATGAGACCAAGATTTCTGACACGCATCGACAGATACCTGATATCGAAGTTCCTGGGGACGTACTTCTTCTCCATACTGTTGATTATCAGTATCGCTGTGGTGTTTGACTTCAACGAGAACGTGGACAAGTTCACCACCAACCATGCCTCGTGGCATGCCATTATCTTCCAGTACTATCTCAACTTCATCCCCTACTTTACCAACCTCTTCAGCGCGCTCTTCGTCTTTCTAAGCGTCATCTTCTTCACAACCAAACTGGCCGACAACAGCGAGATCATCGCCATGATAAGCACTGGCATGAGTTTCGGACGTCTCATGAGGCCTTACCTCATCAGTTCAGCCATCATCGCGGCCATGACCTTCTACCTGGGCTCTGAGGTCATCCCCAAGGGCAGTGTCAAGCGTCTGGCCTTTGAGAACCAGTACAAACGCAACAAGAAGAACCCCACCTATGCCGACAATGTGCAGTTGCAGGTCGATACCGGTGTGATAGCCTTCATGGAACACTTCGACGGCATCAGCAAGACTGGCGTACACTTCTCCCTGGACAAGTTTGAGAACAAGAAACTCATCTCGCACCTGACAGCCACCAGTGTGGAGTATGACACCCTGAGCGACGTGCGCTATCACTGGCGGCTCAACAATGTGACCATACGCGAACTCAAGGGACTGCGCGAGCACATCACCCACCACGTGCGCATGGACTCCATCATCACCATGGAGCCCCAGGACTTCCTCTTCATCCGCAGCCAGCAGGAGACTATGACCAACCGTGAGCTCAAGGAGTACATCGAGAAGCAGAAGAACCGTGGAAGCGGCAACCTGAAGGCCTTCGAGGTGGAGTACTACAAGCGATTTGCCTCGCCCTTCGCGGCATTCATCCTCTCCACCATAGGCATGGCACTCTCCTCCCGAAAGCGCAAGGGCGGCATGGGCATGGCACTGGGCGTGGGACTGGCACTGAGCGCAAGCTACATCCTGCTGCAGGGAATATCGGCAACATTCAGCACCAACGGCGGCCTGCATCCGGCTTTGGCCGCATGGCTGCCCAATATATTATACACATTCATTGCCTGGTACCTATGTGCCAAGGCACCCAGATGACACAGAACAAACAGACATGGACTTTTACGACTTAGACTTGAACGACCTGGTGCTGGACGCACTGGACGACATGAACTTCACCGAGACGACCCCCATACAGGAGCATTCCATCCCCCCCATCCTGGAGGGACGCGATGTGCTGGGCGTGGCACAGACTGGCACAGGAAAGACTGCCGCCTACCTGCTGCCCATCCTCAGCAAACTGCAGGACGGGGGCTACCCTACCGATGCCATCAACTGCATCATCATGTCACCCACCCGGGAACTTGCACAGCAGATTGACCAGGCTATGCAGGGTTTCTCCTACTACCTGCCCGACGTGAGCAGCGTGGCTGTCTATGGTGGTAACGACGGCATCCGCTATGAACAAGAGAAGCGCAGCATGCAGAATGGTGCAGACGTGATTATTGCCACACCAGGGCGACTCATCAGCCACATAAGCCTGGGCAACGTGGACCTCAGCCGCGTGTCCTTCTTCATCCTGGACGAGGCCGACCGCATGCTGGACATGGGATTCAGCGAGGACATCCTGCAGATAGCCAAGTTGCTGCCCGAGAACAGGCAGACCATACTCTTCAGCGCGACCATGCCCGACAAGATACAGCAGCTGGCCAAGACCATCATGCACGACCCTGTGGAGGTGAAACTGGCCGTGAGCAAGCCTGCCGAGAAAATCAAGCAGAGCGCATACATCTGCTATGAGGCACAGAAGATGGGCATCATCAAGAGCATCTTCGAGCAGGAGAAGCCACAGAGAGTCATCATCTTCACCGGATCGAAGGTGAAGACGAAGGACCTCGCGATAGCCCTCGTGCGCGCTGGCTACAACGCGCGCGCCATGCACAGTGACCTGGCACAGAGCGAGAGGGACGAG
Source organism: Opitutia bacterium UBA4654 (assembly GCA_963658045.1). Taxonomy (GTDB): domain Bacteria; phylum Bacteroidota; class Bacteroidia; order Bacteroidales; family Bacteroidaceae; genus Physcousia. Next base: position 3,999 of record CAVKOT010000056.1, on the reverse strand, counting down.
GTGATGTACCTCTTCCGCAGCGGACAGATTGACATCCTGGTGGCCACCGACATCGTCGCACGAGGCATCGACATCGATGACATCCAACTGGTCATCAATTACGATGTGCCTCATGACGAGGAGGACTATGTGCACCGCATAGGCCGCACGGCTCGTGCTGGAAGGAACGGACGCGCCATCACCCTGGTGAGCGAGAAGGAGCAGCCTGAGTTCAAGCAGATAGAACGCTTCCTGGAGAAGGAAATCGAGAAGAATCCCATCCCCGAGAAACTGGGTGAGGGGCCTGCCTACAGCGGGCGAGCCACAGGCAAGCGCACTGGCGGACATGACTCCAGAAGGGGTGGTGACTCCAGGAAGGGCGGCAGCAAGGACGGACGCAGGGAGAAGAGGCAGGGCGGCAGAGGCTCGTCACACCGCCAGGATAGCACGCCCCAGGCCAAGACCGACGCAACAGTTCCCAATGGCGAGGCCACACAGGGCAGCAACGACAGCCAGCCATCAGCCAGCGAGGAGAGGCATGAGCACAGCAACAAGGAAAGGAGCGGAGACAGGAACAGACGCTCTGGCCGTGGCCGCAGACATGCCAATGGACGCAGGGAAGGCGCGCCCCAGACAACGGGCAGCACCCCCGATGGCCAGACCAACCCAGGTACGACATCAGCCAACGGTACGACGCCTGCACAGCATGACGCAGAGAGCCAGGCAAGCGGCTCGGCAACAAAGGGCGAGGCTAAGCGCAGGAATACAAAAAGGCGCCACTATCGGAAGCCAAAGTCCAATAATGGCGCGGATGGTAAAAGCAACGCAGAAGGTTAAGCAAACCTTCTGCGATAGTCAATCATCTTGAGGGCGGTGACAGCACATTCATCGCCCTTATTTCCCAGGATACCCCCACAGCGGTCCTCGGCCTGCTCCATCGTATTGCAGGTGAGCAGCCCATAGATGACGGGCACGTCATGCTGGGCGTTCAGCGAGGCAAGTCCCTCGGTGGTTCCCTGGCAGATATAGTCAAAGTGGGGGGTGTCGCCACGCACCACACAACCTATGGCGATGACAGCGTCCACCTGGCCGCTCTTGACCAGTTGGGCCGAGCCGAATACCAGTTCAAAACTTCCAGGTACGGTGTGCATGATGATGTCCTCCTCGTCCACTCCATGCTTCATAAGCGTGTCACAGGCACCCTGCAACAGGGCGCCTGTGATTTTATTGTTCCACTCACTCACCACGATTCCCACGCGCATGCCCTTTCCGCTGGGCACGGAATCGAAATCGTAGTCCGAGAGATTATGCAGTCTGCTTGCCATAGAGCCTCCTTTTACTTGGCCACACGCTCGATGTACTTGTCGATGTCGCCGTACTGCGCGCTCTGCATATACTGCTTCTTCACCTTCTCATAGCACTCCAGAGCCTTGTCCTTCTGGCCCAGAGCCTCGTAGATCTGGCCTGCCTGCACCAGGTACATGGGGCTGAGCGTGTTGTTGTTGGCCTTGTCGGCAGCCTTCAGCAGCAGTTTCACAGCCTTGTCGTTCTGGCCGAGCTCGGCATAGCAGTTGCCCAGCAGCCCGATGGCAGAGGGGCTCACCATCTCGTCACCACAGTCATCGTACTCCTCCAGCATGTTCACTGCCTCCTGGTACTTCTCTGTCTGGGCATAGCACATGGCAGCATACAGGGTGGCCAGGTTGCCAGCCTTGGTGCTCCCGTACTTGTCGGCAACGGCCAGGAAGCCCATGCTGCCGCCCTCACCATTGAGAGCCTTCTCATAGTTACCGTCCATAAACTGCTGCTGGGCCTTGAAGAGAGCCTCGTCAGCCTTGTTGCTGTTGGGGACGATATAGAACTGGTGCACCAGCAGGGCTGCGATTACCACCACCAGGACAGCGAGCACGCCGTAGCCCAGGGGCTTGATGTTCTTCTCCACAAACGACTTGGAGGCCTCGATGGCCTCGTCAAACTCATTGGCCTCGGCCTTGATGTTCTTTTTTGACATATCTATATCTTTGTTTTTGTTTATATGCACACAAAGTGTTGCAAAGTTAGCCAATAAATCCCACAGGAGGAAATCGTGAGGCAGATTTTTCGCCTCCCCCCACTCCACGAACAACGTTTTTCACCCGCAAAAGGCCCTTTGCCCGCCCCTGCCAACAAATAATCGTGCATGGAGGGCTGTGGTATGCGGGAAAAAGAGTAAATTTGTAGTTGAGATAGGAAAGGAATGCCCCCAGCAAGGGGGCGCGATACACTAACTATATAATCATACTAATAACAATTATGGTAAACCGTTTTATCCTGAATGAAGTATCTTACTTCGGCCCCGGCGCACGCAAGGAACTGCCCGAGGTGGCCAACCGACTGGGACTGAAGAAGGCACTGGTGGTGACTGACAAGGGACTGGTGAAGTTTGGCGTGGCCAAGATGGTGACAGACGTCCTGGACGAGGCAGGCATCCCCTATGAAGTTTACAGTGAGGTGAAGCCCAACCCCACCGTGACCAACGTGAAGCAGGGCGTGGATGCCTTTGCCGCATCAGGCGCTGACTTCATCGTGGCCATCGGCGGTGGCTCCAGCATGGACACGGCCAAGGGCATAGGCATCGTGACCAACAACCCCGAGTTTGCCGACGTGGTGAGCCTGGAGGGATGCGCCCCCACCAAGCACAAGACCGTGCCCATCATCGCCCTGCCCACCACAGCAGGAACGGCAGCCGAGACCACCATCAACTATGTGATCATCGACGAGGAGAAGCACAAGAAGATGGTGTGCGTGGATCCCAATGACATCCCATGCTGCGCCATCATCGATGCCGAACTGATGTACAGCCTGCCCAAGGGCACGACAGCCGCCACGGGCATGGATGCCCTGACACATGCCATCGAGGGCTACATCACCAAGGCCGCCTGGGAACTGTCGGACATGTTTGAGATTGAGGCCATACGCCTTATCAACAAGTATCTGCGTCTGGCCGTATATGACCCCAAGAACCCCACAGGCCGCTCTGGCATGGCCCTGGCACAGTACGTGGCAGGCATGGCGTTCTCCAATGTGGGCCTGGGCGTGGTGCACGGCATGGCTCATCCCATGGGCTCGCTCTTCGACATCCCCCACGGTGTGGCCAATGCCCTGCTGCTGCCCACCATCATGGAGTATAACAAGCCCGTGTGCATAGACAAGTATGTGGAGATAGCCAAGGCCATGGATGCCTACAAGGAGGGCATGACGAAGGCCGAGGCCGCACAGGCTGCCTGTGACGCTGTGCGTGCCCTGGCTATCGAGGTGGGCATTCCCCAGCACCTCTCTGACCTGGGCATCACCGAGAAGGACATCGACGCACTGGCCGACCAGGCCATCGAGGACGTGTGCACGCCAGGCAACCCGCGCCTGGTGAGCCGTCAGGACATCGTGGAGCTGTACAAGAAGGTGCTCTGAACAGCACTTCACCGACACAAGAGACCGGAAAGGGCGTGCCGCATAATGCGGTGCGCCCTTTGTCGTCAGGCCCCCTCCCGACCTCCCCCAAGGGGGGAGGAGGGGGTATGGGCATGCTTGGGTCTTGGCGGCTTTGGCTATGCCGGGAGAAGGTGCAGTCCCGATTTCTGTTCCCCGCAGGAATAGTGAGGTGTATGGCGAGAGGTGAATGGAGAAAAGGGGCACTATGGTGCGCGTGCCAACGTATGCCGCTGCGATGCCCCACGCATGCCCCTGCGTCAGCCACCGCATCGGCATGCCTCGACCGTCCAGCCTGGGCTGGACAGTGAACGGGCCGTACTGACAAGGAGGGTGCGCTGGCGACCATCACCTTGCAGTACCAACTGTATTAAGCCAGGAAATGGCCTCCCAGGTTACTTTGCAAAGTATCTTAGGATACTTGACGATGTATCTTAGGATACAAGGCCAAGTATCCTAAGATACTTTTCCGGGGCTGTGGCCGCTTGTCTGGAACGAGGGGGTCAGTAGATATTTAGTGGGGATAAGCAAATAAGTTAGCAATACGGAAGAGGA
>CAVKOT010000055.1:0-14583 GCA_963658045.1 Opitutia bacterium UBA4654 | reverse complement strand
ATATAATAAGGTATGTACTGGACACTGGAACTGGCTTCGCGCCTGGACGATGCGCCCTGGCCCGCAACCAAAGAGGAACTTATCGACTACGCCACACGCAGTGGCGCACCCATGGAGGTGATTGAAAATCTCTCGGAGATAGAGGACGAGGGAGAGGTGTATGAGACCATCGAGGACATCTGGCCTGACTACCCCTCCAAGGAGGACTTCCTCTTCAACGAGGACGAATATTGACCCATCCCTGCCCGTTGCGCTTGACGCGACAGGCGGATTGCAATGAGATGCGGGCGACTCCCCAGTGGAGCCGCCCGCATCTCGTTTTCTCCCGATGGCCCGCATGGCACCGCGTGTCCTGGGTCATCCGCCTGTGTGTGGCAGGGCAGACGCACGCTTCATGGCATGCGCCCAGGTGCCTGGCAGGACGCGGTGGCCTGCCTCACCGTCCAACCCCAGGCTGGACGGTCATCGCAGCGGCCTGCATGTGCCATCGCAGCGTGCTCCATCCACCGTCCAGCCTTGGGTTGGACGGTGAGCAAGGCGGCCTGCCTGGTTGCCGTAGGGCATCGCGCGTGTGACGCAATGCCGCCTTGGCAAGCCAGGCAGGCCGCTTCGTCAGTCTGTCATCACTGGTTGATGACCTTCCTCACCGTGCCATCGCTGTACCTGATGATGCTCACGCCCCTGGCAGGAGCAGTCTGCCGCTGGCCGTCGGTTGAGTAGCGTGACACCTCGCTCGCCCCCTGGCCAGCGGGGACAGGGCCCACAGGCGTGGCATCGAACTCCCTCATCTCGCTGAAGTAGTAAATCCAGGCAGATGAGCGGTAGGCATCCAGGCTACCCTGCGGCACATACAGGATGCACTGGCCGCTCACTCCCTTGAACGTCCCGCCATCGCTCACATCCACAGGGGTCGGGTTGCAGGCATACACCGAGGCCACCTCCCAGCAGCAGTAGAAGGCGCACGAGCCTATCTCCCGCACGCTCGCGGGCAGCGTCACGGTGGTCATGTGCCCGCAGTTTTCAAAGGCGTGCGCCCCGATGCTGCCCAGTCCGCTGGGCAGCGTGAGCGACTTCAGACCATCGCAGTATGCGAAAGCATAGTCGCCTATGACCCTCAGTCCCGATGGCCACTTGGGCTCTGCCAGGCTGCTGCAACTGGCAAAGGCCTGGGCTGCGATGCCCTTCAGTCCGCTGGGCAGCGTGACAGACCTCAGCCCGCTGCAGCCTGCGAAGGTGCTCTGATTGATGGTGCGCACGCCCGAGGGCAGCGTCACGGTGCCCAGGCTGCGGCATCCGCTGAAGGCGTGCTGCCCGATGGAGGTCACGCCCGAGGGGATATCCACCGCCTGCAGGCTGTGGCAGCTCTCGAATGCGTAGTCGCCAACGCTCCTCAGTGAGGCAGGCAGTGTGACACTCGTCAGACTGCCGCAGCCCCGCAGGATGTTGCTTCCTGTGGTGTACAGGCTGGTGGGGAGGGCCACCGAGAGCACGTCGTCCAGGAAGGCCAGGATGTACTCGGGCGTGCCGTCGCTGCCTATCTTCATCTCTTGCATCTCCTTCTGGTTGGCCATGAATATCGGCATGCTTGTGCCGCAGTCGGTGAGCCTGGCCCCGCTCAGGTCAATGTGCTGCAGGTGTCCGCGGGTCTTGTTGCCCTCCTTGTCATAGCAGCCCGCCATCTGGCGTATGGTCTCGATGTCGAAGATGTCCATCGGGCCGCTCACCTTGAGTGCGCTTATCTTGTCCCTAAGCACAGGGTCTATCTGGCTGTAGAGCGTCCCCGCCTTCTCCAAATGCACCTCGGTGGGCCCCATCTCCACGATGTGCTTGAGGCTGCTCCAGCCCGGTGCCTGCCGGTATAGGGTGAGTGTGCCCTGGGGCACAAAGGTCACGCAGTCGTCGCTCACGCCACTGAAGGTGCCGCTGCCCTGGCCCACAGGCCGGGGCATGTAAGCGTAGAGGGTCTGCAGTCCGCTGCAGTCGCTCAGCGCAAAGTCGCCTATCTCCCTCACACCCGCCTCCAGCGTGAGTGTCGTGAGGCTGCCGCAGCCGTCGAGTGCCTCCTCGCCTATTGAGGTGAGTGTGGTGGGCAGGTCGAGCGAGGCGAGTGCCGCGCACTTCTGGAAGGCACGGTCGCCTATCTGCTCCAGCCTGTCGGGCAGAGTCACCTGGGTGAGGCTGCCGCACCAGCGGAATGTGCCTGGGCCTATGGCCGTGAGGCTGCGCGGGAGTTCGACGCTGCGCAGCCCCTCCAGGTAGGCCAGGAGGTAGCATGTGCTGCCATCGGTGTAGATGCGGGCATCGCTGGAGCCCAGGTTGCGGAAATATACGGGCAGCACCCTGTCGCTGCCTGTGAGGCTTGCGCCCTGCATGTCCAGGTGCTGCAGCTGCCCCTCGTGCCTCAGCCCGTTGGCCTGGTAGCAGCCCGCCATCTCGCGGATGCACTGGATGTCGGTGATGTCCAGCGTGCCGGAGACAGCCAGGCGGGTAATCTTGTCCTTCCAGTAGGGGTCAACCCTCTGGTTCAGTGTACCAGCCTGGGCCACCGTGATGGAGGCCTGGGTGGCGTCGAACTCCCGCACCTCGCCGAAGTTGCCCCACTCGTCCAGCAGGAAGTAGTCGAGGCGTGTGCCCTGGGGCACATAGAGCGTGGCGTCGCTGAAAGTTCCCTTGGGGAATGCGTCGCTGCCTATGGCTGGCGGTGTGGGGGCATAGCACTGCACAGAGGTGAGTTTGTAGCAGCCATAGAAAGCACTCTTTCCTATGGCCCTCACGCTGGAGGGCAGCGTGAGCCTGGCGAGATTGTCGCAACTTGAGAAGGCACCAATGCCGATGGAGTCGATTGTGTTGGGCAGCGAGACTGAGGTGAGATTATAGCAATTATTGAATGCTCCGTCGTCGATGGTGGTCAGCCCATAGGGCAGGTCGATGGATTTCAGTGCCTTGCAGGAATAAAAGCAGTAATTGCTTATTGTGGTCTGATGCTCTGGCAGTGTCACCGACTCCAGCGATTCGCAGTTGGCGAATGCGTACCTTCCCATGCGGACATTGCTGGAGAGGAACCTTAGGGACTTGAGTCCGTCGCAGTGATAGAATGCCATCTCGCCTATGCTGTCCAGGTTGGCTGGCAGTGTGAGCGACTCTATGCTGTCGCAGCCTAAGAATGCCTCTTCTGCTATCAACCTCAATGTTGAGGGCAGGCTGACCTCTCTTAGGGCCTTGCATCCATCGAAGGCTTCGTGGCCAATGTACTTCGTGCTGGCCAGGGAGAGGTTTACCGTGCGCAGGCTGGGGCAGCCGCCAAAGGCACTTGAGTCTATTGTGTCAGCTGCCATGTAGCCCGACACCCACTCCAGCGCGGTGCAGCCCCGGAATGCCTGGAAACCTACATACTTCAGCCCAGTGGGCAGGGACATTCCCCGCAGTGCGGTGCAGCCACTGAATGCCTGGCTCTCGATATGCCTCAGTCCGCTGGGCAAGTTCAGGGTGGTGAGTGCGGTGCAGCCCTCGAAGGCTTTCGAGCCGATGTCCTTCAGACCCTGCCGCGCCGTTACCGTCCGCAGGCTGATGCAGTCGCAGAATACCTGGTAACCTATGGTTTGCACCTGCGAGGGCAGCGACACCTCGGTGAGGGCGGTGCAGCGCTTGAATGTCTGGCTGCCTATGCTGGTGAGGGTGGATGGGAAAGTCACCGATGTCAGCGCGGGGCAGCATCTGAATGAATCGTGGCCAACCCAGGTTATACCCTCGGGCAGGATGATGGACTGCAGGGCGGTTAGTTCTTGGAAGAGGCCGGTGCTGATGCTCTTCTCGTCGTAGATGCGGACTCGGGTGTAAGCGTTCATGTGCTCTTCCAGGTTGAGGTTCACCCTGATTTCGTCCTCCCCCGCCACCAGCGAGGCTGCCGAGAGGTCGAGGTGCTGCAGATGCCCGCCTGTGGGCTGCCAGTTGTCATCCAGGCATCCCGCCATCTCACGCAGGAACTGCACGTCATGGATGTTCATCGCACCGCTCACGCTGAGGTTGGTGATCAGGAACTTCTTGCTGTTGCCTATACGGCTGCTGAGCGTTCCAGGGGCGGTCAGATGGATGGGGATGGGTTCTGTAATCAGGTTGTCGCTGGCTGCCTGGGCCGTCGGCACGATGCAGAGCAGCATCAGCAGTGAGGACAGGACTGCCCTCTTGAGGATGGAATTCATAAGTTCGTATGTCTGTTTATAGTTATTCAGCCAAATTCCAAGGCCATTTCCCAATGGGGACTAAATGCGGATGCAAAGTTACGGCAAAATTCTTGCGGGACAGGACGGACGGGGCGGTTTTCTGCGGGCAGAGGCGTGCGGTAGGTGTCTGGCACACTCAGGCCATAGGAGTTTGAACATTGAAACACACGGAACACACGGACTTTTTCTTTTTTCCCTATGCTTCCCATTGCCATTCCTGTGCCCTCTCGCACTTGTCTGATGGTGGAAAGTCCGCGTGTTCCGTGTGTTTCAATGTCTGATTTTCTAAGGGACAATAGCGGTTTAGAGGCACTCACCTGTGCCACTCTCGCATTTTCTCCATACTTTTGTGCCCGTTTTCAGAGAATATCAAAAAGGACTTCAGATTATGTTCCGACAACTTGCCATCATCATCGGTTGCCTGGCCGTTGGTGAGTTCATCGTGTGGCTCACAGGCATCTGCATCCCCTCAAGCATACTGGGTATGCTGCTGCTCACCACCCTGCTCAAGGCTGGGGTGGTGCGGCTGGAGTGGGTGGAGAGCACCTCAAACTTCCTGGTCAAGAACATGGGCTTCTTCTTCGTGCCACCTGGGGTGGCCCTCATGCTCTACTTCGACATCATCCGCGCGGAGCTGCTGCCCATCGTGGTGGCCACCGTGCTGAGCACCATGCTCGTGCTCGTGACCACAGGGTGGGTACACAGCCTCACTCGCAAGGCACAGGCGCAAGTGCGCAGGAGGATGGGCGGAAAGGACAATCATGCGGGAGAGAAGGAGGCAGAGGCATGAACACACACGAGTACCTGTCCAACGACTACTTTCTGCTGACACTCACCTTCGGTGTCTATTTCCTGGCCAAGCTGGTGCGCAAGGTGCTGCGCCTGCCCCTCTTCAACCCCATACTGGTGAGCATCGCCTTCCTCATCATCTTCCTGCGCGTGGCACATATCGACTACGAGGAGTACCGGGTGAGCGGGGCGAAGATAGACTTCTGGCTCAAGCCCGCCGTGGTGGCACTGGGCGTTCCCCTGTACAAGCAGTTGAACTCCATCAAGCGGGAGATACTGCCCATCCTGCTGTCGCAGTTGGCGGGGTGTGTGGTGGGCATCGTGTCGGTGGTGGCGATAGCCCGCATGATGGGTGCCAGCACTGGGGTTGTGCTGTCGCTGGCCGCCAAGTCGGTCACCACGCCCATAGCCATGGAGGTGACCGAGACGGTGGGAGGCATCCCGGCCCTCACTGCCACCATCGTGGTATTCGTGGGCATCTTCGGCGCCATCACGGGTTTCCGCATCCTCAGATATGGTCACATAGGCATGCCGTCCTCACAGGGCATCTCGATGGGCACGGCCTCCCATGCCGTGGGCACGTCAGCGGCCATGGAGCGAAGCATGGAGCACGGTGCCTACGCCTCGCTGGGACTCACTCTCAATGGTATCTTCACAGCCATCCTGGCGCCCTACATCCTGCATCTGATGGGGATGATGTAGGGGAAGAGCCCCCTCTTGGCCTCCCCCAAGGGGGAGGAACTTTTTTGCACGCACGGCTTGAGTGGGGCAGTTTCATCGTTCTGCTACAGTTTGGCGTGCCCGCATCCTTGTCTTGTTTGGCTGGTTGGGAACATTTTTCTAACTTTGCCAGGTGAAGCATGTTGCCTGGTGGCTGGCGTGGGCCGGCGTTGGGCACATGGCTACACATTATGTCGGACTTAATAATTTGAATTGAAGAAACAGACAGACTTGTAGCATCGGGACACAGGGGAGGGATTGTTCCAGGAACAGACTTCCACAAAGAGAGAATGTGTGCGGGAGGATGGTGTGTCTCCCGCAGAATATCAACCTGGCGTTCCCGTCTTTGTCGCTTTTTTAGGATAATGGGCTTTTGGCTCTTGTTCTCTTGTATCGAATACCGCCAATATTCAACTCTACGAGAACAGGCAGACCGGAGGTTCACGTTTAGGCGTGGACTATCTTGTCGCTTGCGGTAGAGTAGGTCACTTGGCGGTAACCTGATACAAGGCAAGCATGGGGATGGTGTCACGCCTTTTCTTATTACTAACAATGAATTTCAGAAAGTATCTTATTGTATTGGGCATGGCACTGGCCATCCTGCCGTGCCTCACTTCCTGCGGCGATGATCCTGCGGAGGTGACACCAGGCGGTGGCGGAACGGTCGTTGACCCAGACAAGAATATTGCCGACCCAGAGGGCACTGTCACGCTGAACATGATGGTGGGCGAGGGTAAGAGCGAGAATATAAACGGCTTTACATCCATAGGGATAACCTCGGCCTACAACTTCTCTGGCTGGAATGTGTCCTTTGTGTCGGTTGGCAAGGTGAAGGGACTGGGCAATGTGTCCTATATTCCCAGGGACGGCTGGAACTCCACCGTGGCTGTGACACCTGGCGAGGGCTATGTGGCCAGGTGCGGAACGAATTGGGGAAATGACGTTTGGACATACACCTACGCAAGGTTCTATGTGGTAAGCGAGATTGCTGGCACGACTGGAGGAGTCATTGGCTACAAGGTGAAATGCCAGGCCCCGTTTGAGTTCGCACCGCAGTTCAAGACCTCCTCATGGGAGTTTGATGCCACCGACAACCTGTCACAGACTATCGAACTGGCCAGTCCCATGTCCTTCACGGTGAAGTCCGCGCCCGACTGGTGTACCGTGACCCCAGGCGCCGACTACATCCGGGTCGTGGCCGCGCCCAACATCTCTGGCATGGAATATGCGGGTGACATCGTGATTGAGAACTCCGCAGGGACTGCCACGCTGGCTGTGCGGCAGAAGAAGAGCGAGAAACCAGAGTTTGCCAAGGGGCGTGGCACGGAGCAGACCCCCTGGATGATAAGCACTCCTGCCCAGTTGAGCAATGTGCGCAACCACTCTGACGGCTACTTTGAACTTGGTAACGACATCGACCTCTCCACTTACCTGGACCCCAACAGCACAGGATGGGACCCCATAGAAACTTTCAGCGGACATCTTGACGGTAAGTTCCATACCATCAGGGGGCTGTGGATTGATTTTGGCTCGGTGAACTCTGTCGGGCTGTTTAAGGATATGTCGGGAAATTCAGTTGTGGCCAATCTTGTCGTCCAACTGGCAGAGAAGGGCATTCGTGGAGATGATTATGTCGGTGGCATCTGTGGTTATGGGTCAGAAACTATATCATCATGCAAGGTGTCCGGACGCATTGAGGGCAGTGGGGATGTTGGTGGTATAGCAGGCAGCTACGGTGGGACAATCAAGCAATGTGCGGTGTCTGGCTCTATCGTTAGTGCTTATGGTGAATATGTTGGCGGTATCATGGGCGGCTACAATAGAGTGAGCGTGACCGACTGCTATGCTTTGACAGACATTTCCGTCACTGATAGTTATCGTGCGATTAACGGTATTGGTGGCTATGCTGTGCGCTGCTATTTCGCTGGCACTATCCAGGCACCCGATAATAATAATGTAAGTCCTATCTGTATTGGGGGCTGTTCGGCCAGTTACTATGACTCGGAAAAACTCGGGGAACTGCGTGACGACCGCCTCCAGGGGGCGATGGCATTGACTGGCAATGATATGACGAAGCGTGCCTCCTACCAAGGGTGGGACTTTGAGACCGTGTGGCAGATAGATGAGGGCAAGTCCCTGCCCACACTGCGGTGCTTCGGCCAAACGAAATGAAGATTGCGTGCCCAAGTGCCCAAGCGGCCTTGTTATAGGAAAGGACGCACTTTCCGATGCAAACAAAGAGGCGCGGATGCCACATGGAGGCATCCGCGCCTTTTGGCGATTCCTCCCCCTTGGGGGAGGTTAGGAGGGGGCTTTCCCTTAGCAACGCTTGTCCAGGTAGGGCAGATGGTAGGGGCGGCGGTACTCGTAGTAGTACAGTCGGTGGGCAGCGGCCTCCTTGTCACCCTCGAAGTTGAGCGTGGCGGGGTTCCAGTGGACAGGACGACCCAGTTCGCGGGCGATGTTGGTCAGGCAGCACAGCGTGTTGGTGCTCGTGCCGTACTCCACAGGGGCGATGGGGTCAACATGGTTGCGTATGGCATCGATGAAGTTCTGCATGTGCGGCGAACTCACCTCGTACTGTCCCTTGCCTATCTCCTCCTGCTGCTTCTTGAGCAACTTGCTGTCCGAGCACTCGATATATCCGCGTGACACTTTGAGCCAACCCTTGTCACCGATGAACTTGATGCCCTTGGCGTCCTTGTCGTCGGTGTAGGGACGCTCCTGCATGATGATGCCGTTGGCATACTTCATGGTGTCCCACTCGGCACCCTTGTAACCCTTGGGGATGTACTCCACAGGGCCCAGTCCATCCATGCCCAGGGCAGCCTGCGCGATGTCATACATGTGTGCGCCCCAGTCTGCGGGGTAGCCGTTGCCCGTCTCGCTGTACCAGCGCCATGCGCCCCACAGTTTCTCGTTCTCGTCCGGGTCAAGCGACACAGGAGGGCAGAGGTCGGGGTGGTAGTGTATCTTCGGGTCGGTGAGAGGGCCCATCCACAGGTTCCAGTTGAGGTTCTCGGGCACAGGCATCTCGGGCAGGTCAAGTGGCTTTGGTGGCTCGCCCACACGGCAATACACCTCCTTGATGTCACCCAGTCCGCCAGAGCGCACCAGTGCGATGGCCTGCTGGAACTCGGCGCTGCTGCGCTGCTGGCTGCCCATCTGCAGTGTGCGGTGGTTCTGGCGCACGGCAGCCTGCACGGCCAGACCCTCGGTGATGGTGTAGGCCTGCGGCTTCTGCAGATACACGTCCTTGCCGGCCTGCACCGAGTGGATGGCCACCAGGGCGTGCCAATGGTCGGGCGTGGCTATCTCGATGGCATCGATGTCCTTGCGCTCAAGCAGCCGCTCGTACTCCTCATACATGTCGCAGCGCTGGGGCATGCCCTTCTCCTTCTGCCAGGCAGTCACATAGCGGCGGAAACGCTCGCGCTTGATGCTATCGACATCGCAGCATGCGGCCACCTGCACACCGGGGCAGCCCGTGAATGAGCGGAAGTCGCTGCAGCCCTGCTGCCCCAGTCCCACGAAGCCCATGACCACGCGGTCAGACGGTGCGATGCGCACGCCATCGACGGTGAAGCTGGGCAGAATCATAAATCCTGCAATGCCCGTGGCCGCTGTGGCCAGGAAGTCACGGCGGTTCATGCCGCCCGTGGCCTTCTTCTCTTTCTCCTGTTTCATCTTAGTTTGTTTTATGGTTTGTTAAATAGGGAAGTTTCCCTTGTGTGTTCAATGCTTGCGGAAGTATTTCCCGATGACGGGCAGACTGCCCAGGGGCATGTCTCGCCATATAGTGTAGGCGGCATACACGCCCACCAGCACCGTGCCTGCGGCCAGGCGCGCTGCCACTGGCCAGCCCTCGGGGATGTACTCTATCAGGGCGAAGAGTACTATGGCCAGCAGCACATAGCAGGCCATGCTGCGCAGGGGATAGGGGATAGGGTTCATCCGCTGTCCCACGATGTAGCTCAGTATCATGGCTGTGCCATAGCCCGCAAAGCCGCCCCAGGCACAGGCCATGTAGCTCATGCGGGGGATGCCCCAGAAGTTGACGGCCAGCAGCACCGCACAGCCCACGATGGAGAAGACGGCTCCGTAGATGGTCTTGTCAATGAGCTTGTACCAGAACGACAGGTTGAAATACACGCCCATCATTATCTCGGCGGCCATCACGATGGGCACCACGCGCAGTCCCTGCCAGTAGTCGGCCCCCACCATGTAGCGCAGGGCGGGCAGCCAGGCCATGACGCACAGGAAGGCCATGAGGGTGAAGATGACGAAGTACTTCATGCCCATGGCATACATGTGGGCCTGTCCGCGCTCACGGCTCTGGGCAAAGACAAACGGCTCATAGGCATAGCGGAACGCCTGCGTTATCATGGCCATGATCATGGCTATCTTCGCGCAGGCTCCATAGACTGCCAGTTCGCTGATGCCCTGTGTCTTGTCGGGATAGACGAGGGGGAATATCATCTTGTCGGCAGCCTGGTTGAGGATACCTGCGATGCCCAGGATGAGGATGGGCCAGGAGTAGGAGAACATCCGGCGGAGCAACTTCATATCCACCCGGAAGCGGATGTGTGCCAACTCGGGGATAAAGAAGAAGGTGATGAGAAAGGTGCACACGAGGTTGAGCGAGAACACGTAATAGACCTCGGTGTGGCCCAGCACCACGAAGTAAAGCAGGTTGAGCCCGATGTTCAACACGATGAAGAGCAGTTTCAGACCGGCAAACTTGAGGGCTTTCTTCTGGAAGCGTAGCAGGCAGAAGGGGATGGCCTGTATGGCGTCAAGGGCAACCACCGAGGCCATCATGAGGATGTAGTCGGGATGGGTGGAATAGCCCAGTGCCTGGCTGATGGGGGTGATGAAGGCGAACACCGCACCCAGGAACACCACCGAGAGCACGCCCACCATGGCCAGCGAGGTGCTGAACACGGTGTTGGGGTCCTCGTCCTCCTTGTTGGCAAAGCGGAAGAAGGTGGTCTCCATGCCGAAAGTGAGGATGACCAGGATGAGTGCCGTGTAGGCATACAGGTTGGTGACGATGCCATACCCACCGCTTGCGGCAGAGATGACATGGGTGTAGAGGGGGACAAGCAGATAGTTGAGGAAGCGTCCCACAATGCTTGACAGTCCGTATATGGCCGTGTCCTTGGCCAGGGTCTTTATGCTTGACATTTTCTTTTATGAGGTTTTGAGGTTATGAGGTTTCGCTCGCTTTTACGACAATTCATCTGTGAAGTTATGAGGTCTCGTCTTACGCTATTCTTGTGAGTGTGAGGTTTAATTGTAATGGGGTAGCTAGGTTGTGCGAGTCTGGTGCTGCCTGTGCATACGAAGTCCCAATCTGTGCCTTCCATAATCATGCGACTTGCCAACCTCATAACCTCAAAACCTTACAACCTCAAAACCTCATGAGAAAAACAGATACGCCACCAGCAGTGCGGCCAGCACGCCACACAGGTCGGTGAGCAGTCCGGCGGCCACCGCATGGCGCGTCTTGCGCACGCCCACACTACCGAAATAGACCGCCAGGATGTAGAAAGTGGTGTCCGTGGCTCCCTGGAAGATGCAGGAGAGGCGACCGATGAAGGAGTCGGCCCCGTAGGTCTGCATTGCATCGACCATCATACCGCGGGCGCCAGAGCCACTCAGTGGCTTCATAATGGCAGTGGGCAGGGCGGCCACATAGTCGGAGTTGCCTCCGCAGGCCTCCACAGCGCGCCCGATGCCCCCGATGAGGAAGTCCATCGCGCCACTCGCCCTGAAGACCCCGATGGCGACAAGTATTGCCACCAGGTAGGGGATGATGCGCACGGCTGTCTCGAAGCCTCCCTTGGCTCCCTCCACAAACGCTTCATAGACGTTCACTCCCCGCCTCATGCCCGCCAGGATGAAGGTCATGATGATGGTGAAGAGTATCACGTTGGCCACCACGGTGCTCCACAGGTTCATTGTCTCGCGGTCAACCTGCGTTCCCAGCCAGATGACACCCGCCACCAGGGCGCACAGTCCCAGCACCGTGCCCAGGATGACCCGGTTGAAGAGGTTGATGTGCTGGTAGAGGCTTGTTATCACCATGCCCGCCAGGGTGGCGATGGTGGTGGCGATGAGGATGGGTATGAACACGTCGGTGGGCTGTTCCGCGCCCATCTGCGCCCTATAGACCATCACCCCCACAGGTATCAGACACAGGCCGCTGGTGTTGAGCACCAGGAACATAATCATGGCGTTGGTGGCGGTGTCCTTCCTCGTGTTGAGTTCCTGAAGCCCCTCCATGGCCTTCAGTCCCAGGGGTGTGGCGGCGTTGTCAAGCCCCAGCATGTTGGCACTGAAGTTCATGAAGATGTGCCCGAACACAGGATGGCCTGCCGGGACTTCGGGGAAGAGGCGCGTCATGAGCGGGCTGAGCCAGCGCGCGAGGTGGTCAACGATGCCCCCGCGCTCGCCTATCTTCATGATGCCCATCCACAGGCTGAGCACACCAGTGAGCCCCAGGGAAATGTCGAAGGCCGTCTTGGCACTGTCAAACGTGCTGTTCATTATGGCCGGGAACACGTCCGTGTTGCCCATGGCCAGCTGCACCACCGCGATGAGAAAGGCGATGGCGAAGAATCCTATCCATATATAATTGAGTACCATGAGGCAGTCTGCTTTGGTGGTTGGTCAGAAGAGCGTGCCCTGCGAGGCACTTCCGTATCGGTCGTCCATGGGGCGCCCCAGGTGCCGGTAGGCCAGTTCGGTGACCTCGCGGCCGCGTGGGGTGCGCTTGATGAAGCCCTCCTTGATGAGGAACGGCTCATAGACCTCCTCCACCGTACCGCTGTCCTCACCTATGGCCGTGGCTATCGTGCCTATGCCCACAGGGCCTCCACGGAACTTGTCGATGATAGTGAGCAGTATCTTGTTGTCTATCTCGTCCAGTCCGTAGCGGTCGATGTTGAGTGCCTCAAGGGCAATCTGTGCGATGCGCAGGTCGATGCGCCCGTTGCCCTTGACCTGTGCGAAGTCGCGCACGCGGCGTAGCAGGGCATTGGCGATACGTGGTGTGCCACGGCTGCGGCTGGCTATCTCGCCTGCCGCCTCCGCGTCGATGGGCAGCCCCAGGATGCCCGCGCTGCGCTCGATGATGCGCTGCAGCGTGTCGGCATCATAGTATTCCAGGTGCAGGTTGATGCCGAAGCGTGCCCGCAGGGGTGCCGTGAGCAGTCCGCTGCGCGTGGTCGCGCCCACCAGGGTAAAGGGCGCGAGGTCTATCTGTATGCTCCTGGCACTGGGCCCCTTGTCTATCATGATGTCGATGCGATAGTCCTCCATCGCGCTGTAGAGGTACTCCTCCACCACAGGGCTCAGGCGGTGTATCTCGTCGATGAAGAGCACGTCGTTGGGTTCCAGGCTGGTCAGGATGCCCGCCAGGTCGCCTGGCTTGTCGAGCACAGGGCCGCTGGTGAGCTTGAAGCCCACGCCCAACTCGTTGGCGATGATGTTGCTCAGCGTTGTCTTGCCCAGTCCTGGAGGGCCGTGCAGGAGTGTATGGTCAAGCGGCTCGCCACGGTACTTGGCAGCCTCGACGAAGATGCGCAGGTTATCGACCACCTTCTGCTGGCCGCTGAAGTCACCGAAGCGGAGCGGACGCAGGGCGTTCTCAAACTCCTTCTCGCGCATCTTGCCTTCCTGTCTTATGTCGAAATCTTCACTCACTATTGTGCTTTCTTTCCTTTATATACCTTACTTATATTGTCCTACAGCCATGTTGCCTGTGCCAGCGCGGCATTTTCCGCCGCCTCCATCTGCTGCCTCAGTTCGGGAGTCTTGTCCTCCAGGCCACACAGGTGCAGCACGCCGTGGATGATGACACGGTGCAGTTCCCTGGGGTAGGGCTCCCCCATGAGGGCGGCGTTGGAGGCCACCGTCTCCACCCCTATGAAGATGTCCCCCGAGATGTGGTGGCCTGTGGAGTAGTCGAAACCGATGTGGTCGGTGTAGTAGTCGTGGTGGATGTAGTCGCGGTTGATACGCAGTATCTCCTCGTCACTCACGAAGATGAAGGTGATGTCACCGGCCTCGAGGCCATACCCCCCGGCCACCTCCCTCACCCATGTTGTCACGCGTGGCTGGTCAATCGAGGGCATCTCCACCCCTATGGTGCTGTAGCTGATCATTGCTGCAGGAGTTCCACAGCCTTCCTTACCACCTCATCATCCTCATAGATGATGCAGAAGTACTCGCTCATGTCCCACAGGTCGCGCGCCACCAGGGCCTTCAGGATGCAGCGTATGTTGTCCGCTGTCTTCGCACGCTCGGCCTCGTCCTTGGGCTTGATGTCCTGGCTCTCGCCCTTGGTCATGATGCTGTCGATGAGTTCCTGGGGCACCTGGTACTTGGTGCGGAACTTGTCGAAGGTGGGGTAGGACTTGCGCAGCGACTTGCGGTTCTGGTCGATGTACTTCAGACTCGCATTGATGATGAGGCCCTTGGCCGACAGCTCGCGGTAGCAGCGGCTGTACTTGGTGGTGTCGAGTGGCACGAAGTAGTCGGGCATGATGCCGCCCCCGCCATACACCGTGCGTCCCTTGCGCAGCGTCTGGAAGCGCAGAGAGTCGGGGAAGTGGATGCTGTCGGCATTGGTCAGTTCGCCCTTGTTGTATCGGTTGATGACATCGCGGGCGTATGCCAGGCGGTCCCCCTTCTCGTAGGGTTTCTGGATGCAGCGTCCGCTAGGCGTGTAGTACTTGGCCACGGTGAGTCGTATCATGCTGCCATCGGGCAACTCGATGGGGCGCTGCACCAGTCCCTTGCCGAAGGTGCGGCGGCCCACCACGATGCCCCTGTCCTGGTCCTGGAT
>CAVKOT010000054.1:0-14597 GCA_963658045.1 Opitutia bacterium UBA4654 | reverse complement strand
GTGCATGATCACCTCGGGTACGCCGACCGTGCTTGGCTTCACCGAGGAGATGCGCAAGAAGGTCGGCAGGCAGTTTATCGACGTAGGCATCGCCGAGGAGAACGCAGTTGCGCTGGCGTCCGGCATTGCGGCAAACGGCGGCAAGCCGGTCTACGGCGTGTACAGCACCTTCATACAGCGCACCTATGACCAGATAGCGCAGGACCTGTGCATCAACTCCAATCCCGCCGTCATCAATGTGGTATGGGGCGGCACAGGCTCGATGAACGACATCACGCACATCTGCCTGTTTGACATCCCCATGCTGTGCAGCATCCCCGGCCTCATCTACCTGGCCCCCACCACCTGCGAGGAGTACTTCGCCATGCTGCGGTGGTCCATCCAGCAGGACAAGAAGCCGATAGCCCTGCGCGTGCCCAGCAATGGCGTGCATCATGCCACTGGAGCCGTCGAGACAGAGTATTCCTATGAGCCACGCTACCTGGTGAGCCATAGGGGCAGCCGCGTGGCCATCATCGCCGCAGGCTCCTTCTACCAGAAGGGTGAGCATGTGGTGAGCCTGCTGGCCCAGGAGGGCATCGACGCCACACTCATCAATCCCCGCTACCTGAATGCCGTGGACACCCAGGTGCTGGATGACCTGAAGGCCGACCACCGGCTTGTGGTCACACTGGAGGACGGCTGCAAGGACGGCGGATTCGGCGAGCGCATCGCCTCATACTATGGCACCTCGGAGATGAAGGTGCTGGTGGGCGGAGTGAAGAAGGGGCTGTATGACCGATTCGACCAGCACCAGCTGCTTGCCGACAACCGCCTGCTGGACGAGCAGATTGTGGAGGACATCATCAAACTGTTATGAAAGAGATAACATTCAACACGGTGCAGGACTTCAACGACCACTATGGCCTGGAGACCCTGCACCCACTGGTGAGCGTGGCGCGCTCTGAGCGTGAGCACAAGCTGGAGGAAGCGACCTTCCGCTATGGGCTCTACGCGCTCTTCCTCAAGGAGAACAAGGGATGCAAGTTGTCGTATGGCCGCACGCCGTATGACTTTGACGAGATGACGGTCACGAGTTTCGCGCCGGGACAGGTGATACATGTGGAGCCCAACCCCGAGGTGACCACGCCCAAGTGGACCGCACTGGTGTTCCACCCCGACCTGCTCAACCGCACCCAGCTGGGCAGGAACATCAGCCGGTATGAGTTCTTCGACTACACCTCCAACGAGGCCCTGCACCTGTCCACTGGCGAGATAGAGATATTCCTCGACGTGCTCACGATGATACAGCAGGAACTGAGCCACAGCATCGACAAGCACACGCGCGAGCTCATCGTGAGCAACATCGAGTTGCTGCTCAACTACTGCCTGCGCTTCTATGACCGCCAGTTCATCACCCGCGAGGAGATCAACCACACGGTCGTCAGGAAGTTTGCCCACCTGCTGGACGAGTACATCGCGGGCAAGGCTGAGCGTGAGGGACTCCCCTCGGTGACCTATTTTGCCCAGGAGTGCTGCTATTCGCCCAGTTACTTCGGCGAGCTCATCAAGACGGAGACAGGACGCACGGCCAAGGACTTCATCAATGACCGCCTCCTGCGTGCCGCCAAGCAGTTGCTCGCTGATGAGACTCTCAGCATCACGATGGTGAGCCAGCGGCTGGGCTTTGAGTATCCGCAGCACTTCGTGCGCTTCTTCAAAACACGCACAGGCAAGACCCCATCCGACTACAGGAGAACAGCCTAAGCAACCACACAGGACATGAGCAAGACATTCAGAACATTATTACTGGCCTTAATAACAACATCAGCTATGAGCCAACAGAAAATCATACAGACAGCAGGACGTGACAAACTGGGCGACTTCGCCCCGGAGTTTGCCCACCTCAACGATGACATCCTCTTTGGCGAGGTATGGAGCCGCAATGACCTCCTCTCACTGCGTGACCGCAGCCTGGTCACCATCACCTCGCTCATCAGCCAGGGCATCACCGACAGTTCGCTCACCTTCCACCTCAAGGAGGCCCGGAAGAACGGTATCACACGCACGGAGATTGCGGAGATTATCACGCACATGGCCTTCTATGCAGGATGGCCCAAGGCATGGGCTGCCTTCAACCAGGCCAAGGAGGTGTGGGCCGAGGACGGCACACAGGAGAGCCAGGACAGCGTGCCCGCCCTGCCCTGCCCCATCGGCAAGCCCAACACGGCCTATGCCAAATATTTCACCGGGGACAGCCACCTGGCTCCCCTCACGCCCAAGAACCTGGCCGGGGGCGAGCAGACGGCCCTGCCCATGAGCAACGTGACCTTTGAGCCCGGATGCCGCAACAACTGGCACATACACCATGGTGCGCGCCAGATACTCATCTGCGTGTCGGGCAAGGGATGGTACCAGGAATGGGGGAAACCGGCCATAGCCCTCAAGGCGGGCGATGTCATCGACATACCCGAGGGCGTGAAGCACTGGCATGGTGCCCAGAAGGACTCATGGTTCCAGCACATCGCCACGCATGTCCAGGTGGAGAACTCGCATCCAGGCTCAGAACCCAACGAGTGGCTGGAACCCGTGAGCGACGAGCAGTACAACAGCCTGGCAGAATAACGTCCGGGCACAATCGGCAAAGGAGAAGATGACACCAGGCCAGTCACCCTGCAGGGATGACTGGGGCATAAACCATCAGGGGCGCAACTCTCATGTAAGAGTTGCGCCCCTGATGGTATTGCGCAAGGGTCACGCCAGTGAGTCATGTATGCACTGGCAGATGTAACGCACGTCATCATCGCTGACGCAGGGGCCTGCGGGCAGGCAGAGGCCCACATGGAAGAGTCCCTCACTCACGCCATTGACGTAGGCTGGAGCATGACGATAGACGGGCTGGCAATGCATCGGTTTCCAGAGTGGACGGCTCTCCACCTGGCGTGCATCCAGGAAGACGCGCAATGCCTCGACATTGTCATTAGGCTGGCAATCAGTGCGTGTCTGACCCGACGCATGGGTGACACCTGCCGCACCACCCACCGCGCCTGCCACCACCGTGGCATAAGCGTGCTCCTGCCCCTTGACACGCAGGTCGGGAGAGAGGGTCAGCGTGCACAGCCAGTAGTTGGAGTCAAACTCGGGAGAGGGGGCGCGATGGACAGCCAGCCCCGGTATGTCGGCCAGCAGTTCCTCATACATGTGCTGCACATGCCGGTGATGGGCCAGGTGACTCTCGATGACTGTCATCTGCCCGCGCCCTATGCCCGCGCAGATATTGCTCATGCGGTAGTTGTACCCGATGGTCTCATGCTGGTAATAAGGATAGGCCTCACGCGCCTGGGTGGCATACCACATGATGGTGTTCTTGTCCTCGGGGCTGGAGCACACGAGTGCCCCGCCCCCGCTGGTGGTAATCATCTTGTTGCCATTGAAACTGAGTGCCCCATAGCGTCCGAATGTCCCCAGCCTACGGCCTGCGAAGCGGGAGCCAAAGCCCTCGGCAGCATCCTCGATGACAGGGATGTCATATCTGGCGGCCACCTGCATGATGCGGTCGATGCGGTAGGGCATGCCATAGAGTGCCACAGGGATGATGGCCTTGGGCTTGCGTCCTGTCTTGCGCATGCGGTCCTGGATGGCCTCATCGAGGAGGTCAGGATCCATGTTCCAGGTGTCGGGCTCACTGTCAACAAAGACAGGCGTGGCCCCCTGATAGGTGATGGGATTGGAGGAGGCACAGAAGGTGAAACTCTGGCAGACGACCTCGTCACCAGCCCTCACGCCACAGGCCACCAGGGCCAGGTGCACAGCGGCCGTGCCTGCCGAGAGAGCCACCACACTGCGGCCCTCACCCAGAAATCGTTCCAGGTCTGCCTCAAATCCATTGACATTGGGACCCAGTGGCACAACCCAGTTGGTATCAAATGCCTCCCTTATATACTTCAGTTCCTCGCCCGCCTCACTCATGTGTGCCAGGCACAGGTATATGCGTTTTCTTTGTTCCATATCGTTATGTTCCATTTCCTCAAATCCACTCCCCATGATAACGGATGCGCCGTCCCAGTGCCGTGGCCAGTATCATGCGCACGTCACCCAGCAGGGTGTGGTGGCGCAGATAGAGCAGGTTGAGGCGCACCTTGTCAGGATAGATGACCTTGTCGTTATACTCCTGGGGGTTGGGGATGGTGGAGAGCAGTTCCTCCTCGTTGCGGTATTTCAGACTGGCCGGTCCGGTGATGCCAGGCCGCAGGAGGAGGATATCCCTGTCCTCGCCCGTGAGTCTGTCGGCATAGCCAGGCACGTCGGGACGGGGGCCCACCAGGGACATGTCGCCCTTGAGCACATTCCACAGTTCGGGCAGTTCGTCCAACTTCCATCGCCGCAGCGTTGCTCCCAGGGTAGTGATACGGCTCTCGCCAGCCACACTCACCGTGCTCCCCCCATGGTTTACCGTCATCGTGCGGAACTTCACCATGGTGAACAGGTGTCCGCCACGCCCCACCCTCTTCTGCCGGAAGAGTACTGGCCCAGGCATGCGCAGGCGTATGGCCAGCGCCACGAGGGCAAGCAGCCAGCACAGTCCCACGAGTCCCAGGAGAGCCGCCAGGCGGTCAAATATCCATTTTGTCATCAGTCATTCGTATTTAGCAGATACTCACCCCTGGCCTCGTGTCATAAGCCGTGTCTGCCACAAGCCCGCCACCGAGCCCCAGCCATAAGAGAGGTGCAGCACGAGAAAGGCTGCCAGCAGATGGGGCACGCTGAGCCTCTGGCTGGCAGCCAGGCGCACGCTCACCATGGAGATGAGCAGCAGATAGAGGGCAAGCACGAGAGCACCCAGCCACCAGAGCGGCCTCCACAGGAAGCCTCCCACCAGTGTCAGAGCGAGCGAGAGAGCAAAGGCCATGGGGACAAAATGGCGGAGACTGAGCGAGGAGAACTGCCTCGTCAGGGCCACCGTCTTGATGTTCCACAGGCCATTGGCATAATTGTTGCGGGCCAGAGCGGGATAAGTCTCTCGGGCAAAGTAAGTGCAATGAGTGGTGGGCACAATATAAATATGCCCGCCCCCGCGCTTGATGCGCTTGTTGAGTTCGATGTCCTGGTTGCGTGTGAGCCGCTCGTCGTAGAGACCATACTTCTGAAAGGTCTCCCTGGGCCAGCAGCCAAACGGCACGGTGTCAACCTCCCTCACCCCAGACACTCCTGTGCGGAACGAGGAATTACCCACCCCGAATGGGCTGCTGAGCACAGCCCTAATGGCCAGTGAGCGTGCATTGGGATGCAAAACACCAGTGTACCAGGGCGCGCCCACATTGTCGGCATGCAGTTCGCAGACGGCATGCACCAGGGTTGTGAAATAATTGGGCTCGTACTGGGCATGGGCATCCAGCCTCATCAGCACATCTCCCTTGGCCTGCTGTATGCCTATGTTCATGGCCTTGGGGGCTGTACGTCCAGGGTTGTCGAGCAAGCGGACGAAGGAATAGTGCTCCAGATAGGGCTTCAGCAAAAGACGTGTGCGGTCAGTGCTCATGCCATCGACCAGCAGCACCTCCATATCCTCATGGGGATAGTCCTGCGCCAGGATGGAGTCCATGCACAGTCCAATGCACTTCTCCTCATTATATATAGGCACTATCACCGACAGCATAGTCTGGCCTTTGCCTGCCCCCTTATTCATTTTCATATTCTCTTGCACTATTTCTTTTCTGTCAATGCTGCAACTGGATAATCTCCTCCTCTATCTCAGCGTCATACTTCTCAAACTCGGAGTTCTGGCTCTTGAACTCTGGCACGAGGTGCTTCATCAGCCTTATCATGTCGGGCACATTGCCCTCAAGGGCCAGATGCTCCAGACGGTCCAGACGCTCTGACACACGTGGATACTCATACTCCCTCACCTTGGCCACTTTGATCTTCTCATGCCCGGTGGGTATCGTGTTCTCCTCGGTAGAGAGCACCTCCTCATAGAGCTTCTCGCCAGGACGCAGTCCCGTATATTCTATCTTGATATCGACACCTGGCTCATAGCCCGCCAACTCTATCATGCGCTCGGCCAGGTGAGTAATCTTGACGCTCCTGCCCATGTCAAAGATGAATATCTTGTTGGCCAGGCCCATCGTCGCTGCCTCCATGACCAGGCGGCAAGCCTCAGGTATGGTCATAAAGAAGCGCGTGATGTCGGGGTGAGTCACAGTCACAGGCCCTCCATGGGCTATCTGCTCGCGGAAACGCGGAATCACGCTGCCGTTGGAGCCAAGCACGTTTCCAAAGCGTGTGGTCACGAACTGCGTCCTGCCCTCGCGCTTGCCTTCCTCCACAGCGCGAGCCAACGACTGCACATATATCTCGGCCAGCCGCTTGGTGCATCCCATAATGTTGGTGGGGTTGACAGCCTTGTCGGTGCTTATCATCACCATCTTCTCCACACCATACTGCATGCACTTGTCGGCCACATGACGCGACCCCACCACATTGGCCACCACGGCCTCGGCGGGATTCTCCTCCATGAGGGGAACGTGCTTGTAGGCTGCGGCATGGAACACAATCTGGGGTTTGTAGGTACGGAACACGGTGTCGAGCTTGTGCTCATAGCGCACATCTCCAATGACTGGCACGAAGTCCAGCTGGGGAAAACGGTCGGCCAGTTCGAGGCGAAGGTTGTGCAGGGGTGTCTCAGCATTGTCCAAGAGCACCAGGCGGCTCACTCCTATGAGGGCCAGTTGACGACAAAGTTCCGAACCGATGCTGCCTGCCGCACCTGTCACGAGCACTACCCTGCCCGCCAACTGCTCGGTGATGGCCTCCATGTTAATCTCTATCTCGGGACGGCCCAGCAGGTCCTCGATGCTTATCTCTCGGGGAACAGCCACACGGGGCTTGTGTCCCTGCTCACACACTTCCTCGACAGGAGGGGCGAAGAGCACCTTCACATTGGCCTTGGCACAATAGCGCATCAGGCGCGTGTCCTCCTCATTGATGTCCTGCACGCGGGTGAAAACCACGGCCTCGACCTGGTAGCGGTCCACCATACGCATGAAGTCGGCCTCGCTCTCAAAGCCATAGACCATCTTGTCGGCTATCCGGTATTTCCTGCGCACTGCACCAGGCACCAGGAAGCCTATCACATTGTAGCGCGGAGAGAGTGCCTGGAGCTGCACGAAACTCACGCTGTGCTCCTCGGTGCCATACACCAGGATGTCGGGGCAGAGCCGCTTGCGCTGGGTCGTCTGCTTCATCACGTCATTACACACCACCACTCCTATGCGCTCGATGAGCAACAGAGCCATGCAGATGAGCACGTCAAGCAGGAGCAGGGCCACAAGATGGGGAAAGGAGAAACCCTGGTGCAGGTGCATGATGGCCAGCGTGCCTCCCATAAGGATGTCCTTCAGCAACACGGCACCCATGAGGATGCCTATCTCGTGAAAGGTGCGGTGACGCACGGCGAAACTACAGGTACGCAACAAAGCATAGGTGGAAGCACCAAAGACGATCGAGCTCGCCAAAAAGAGCAGAATATAAGATGTGGAATAAGAGACCTGCGTGATGATGGAGACAAAGCCCACCGCGCAGATGGAAGCAAAGAACGTGCAGAACAGGTCTGCAACGAAGAGAAGGTAGAAGTACACCTTCTTGTCAACATGTGTCTTTTCCAGAAACTCGTAGAGCATAAAACCCTGTGCCTCCTATGATTACTTTTCGTTACACGATGATTGCCAGCATGAACAGGCATTTAATTTATCTTAATAACGTCATCCGTGCGTTAAATATTGTTCAGTGCGAGACAATTTTTGTGCCCACGAGCCTCACCTCCTGGGATATCTCGCCTCCATGCCTTCGGGCCACCAGCCACGCATCGCAAGCAATTTGCCAGCCACACAGGGGGACGTAGACCGAAAAAGCCGTAACTTTGCAGTCCCGCAACCGCTCTGGCCCATGCGTATGAATGGGCTGACGGCATCTGCTGGCTACCATTTTATCAGACATTCCCAAACCAAGCACAAGGAGAGGCATGAACACGCAAGGCAGCAACTCTGATGTACGACAGGACGTTCCTGAAGCCACGAGATACTTCATCACACTGAGCTATGACGGCACCCGATACCACGGCTGGCAGGTGCAGCCCAATGGGGTGAGCGTGCAGGAGGTGCTGCAGAAGGCACTCTCGACCCTGCTGCGCCAGCCCATCGAGGTCACTGGGGCTGGACGCACGGATGCAGGAGTGCATGCCCGCATGATGGTGGCACACTTCGACTGGCCAGGCACGCCCCTTGACAAAGAAGGCCATACCAGTCCGCTCGACTGCCCACAGGTGGCCTATAAGCTCAATCGACTGCTGCCCCCCGATGTGGCTGTACAGGAGGTAAGGCCCGTTCCATCCAGCATGCACGCACGCTTCTCGGCCACACGCCGCACCTACCACTATTATGTGCACACACACAAGGACCCCTTTCTGAGGGCTTACAGTTGGCAGGTGAATGTGCCACTGGACTTCGAGTTGATGAACCAGGCAGCGCAGGTGCTGCTTGAGTACAGCGACTTCACCTCATTCAGCAAGACAGGCACCGACGTGAAGACCAACATCTGCATGCTCACAGAAGCGCGGTGGGAGGAGCTGAGGCCTGGCGAATGGCGGTTCACGGTGTCGGCCAACAGATTTCTGCGCAACATGGTGCGTGCCATCGTGGGCACGCTGGTGGAGGTCGGGCGACACCGCATGAGCATTGAGCAGATGAGGCATGCGATAGAGGCCAAGGACCGGCAGCGCGCTGGCGAGAGCGTGCCGGGGCATGCCCTGTATCTGACCCACATTGAATACTAACCCTCAACAAGAAGTGAGACCATGTGGCTATTGCTTGCTTTCCTGAGCGCATCCCTGCTGGGATGCTATGACGTGTGCAAGAAGCACGCGCTGGGACAGAACTCCGTCATCCCCGTGCTGTTCCTCAACACGCTATTCTGTTCCCTGATATTCCTGCCGCTGGTGCTGGAGGGCAAGGCTCCCTTCGGTGGATGGGAGGTGCAGAGGTGCATCGTGCTCAAGAGTTGCATCGTGCTCTCCAGCTGGGCACTTGGCTACTGCGGCATCAAGCACTTGCCCATCACGCTCGTGGGCCCCATCAATGCCACACGGCCAGTGATGGTACTGCTGGGTGCACTCATCATCTTTGGCGAGAGGCTCAATGCCTACCAGTGGGTGGGAGTTGTGCTGGCGGTGGCCAGTTTCTTCATGCTGAGCCGCAGCGGCAAGCGCGAGGGAATAGACTTCAGCCACAACCGCTGGATATTCTGCATCGTGGCGGCTGCCATGCTGGGTGCGATAAGCGGACTGTATGACAAGTACCTGATGGCATCGGCCAGCCACGGAGGTGCGGGACTGCCTCCCCTCACGGTCCAGTGCTGGTACAACTTCTACCAGGCTGCGATGATGGCCTGTGTGCTGCTGTTCTTCTGGTGGCCACGGCGCGGGGAGCAGACTCCCTTCAGATGGAAATGGAGTATCCCACTCATCAGTCTGTTTCTGAGCGCGGCTGACTTCGTGTACTTCTACGCGCTCAGCATGGATGGCTCGCTGGTGAGTGTGGTGAGCATGGTACGGCGTGGCAGCGTACTGGTGAGTTTCCTGGTGGGAGCCTTCGTGTTCCATGAGAAGAACCTGCGCAGCAAGGTCATTGACCTGCTGCTGGTGCTCCTGGGCATGGTGTTCCTGTTTATCGGGTCAAAGTGACGGGCGGCTTTACAATTGGCGGCTATATGGTTGTGCGGGACAATGGCCCCGCCTCCATGAAAAGTAACTGTCCCACGAGAAAAGTGTCCCATGCCCTCGGGAGAGAGGGAGAAGGCTTCTGACATGCACCAACACAGAAATTACAATAGCCCGCGAGAAAGGCTTCTCCCCACAGGGGATGGCTGGGAGGGGGCTTCAAACATACACCGACATGAACAAGAGAATGCAGGCCATCATCCTGGCCACGCTTACCTTACAGCCCCTGGCATGGGGGCAAGTGACACTGCGCGATGCCTTTGCCAATGCACCTGACAGCATCTTCCCGCTGCTGACACGCAACAACCGCCTGGACTGCCTGGACTTTGCAGAAGGCAACGTGACCATGGAGGTGAACAACCTGGCCAGTGGCCAGACACGCATCGACAGCATCACGCATGACTACCTGCGCATACAGATGACCCCACGCAGCCGCGTCGAGTTGCGCATGCTGCAGGCTACGGAGCAGATGCCACAGCGCATCTGCATGATACACACTTGCATGGGGCCTGCCGAGGACAGCCATGTGACCTTATACGGAACCGACTGGACCCTGCTCGGACAGGTAGAACGACCCAAGGCTGATGAGTTTATTGATGACAGCCTGGAGCGCGAGGCAAGGGGCATCCTCACCGACCTCTCACTCATGCGAGCCACCTTTAGCGAAGGAGGGGACTCGCTCATCTGGACGATGCCCACCACCGAGTTCAACAAGGCACAGCGCAAGGCTGCCGAAGGACATCTGCACAGCGTCACCACGGCCATAGTCCTCAAGCCAGCCGACGAATAGGGAGGGACTGTGGCACATGGAGTGCCATGCAGGCAAGGAAAAGCCGCCAGCGGGAATGGGCCATGTGCCCTGCCCCACTGGCGGCTTCGCTTATGTCAGACGCTCAGGCGCGGCCTCACTTGACCATCACCTTGCGCCCGTTGATGATATAGAGTCCCCTCGTAGCCTGCTGCACACGCACTCCTGTGAGAGTGTAGATGCCACTGGAGGCACGTCCCTCAGCCACACCGTCAGTCACAGGCTGTATGCCTATGGCCGTCTGCAGGAGCACGGGATAGGCTCCATCCTCCATGGTGCAAGTCCAGAGCTTGCTGTCCCATGCCACCACTGCCTGCTGCAGGTCGTGGAAATTGGTGCCGTCATAGTAGAGGATGCCACTCAGGCGGTCGTTGGCAACCGTTCCACCGAAGTTCTTCTCCGTATTGTTCCACACTACGATGTTCTTGTAGGTGGTGGCAGGAGTGGAGCCCTTCTGGCCTCCGCCCACGATGCCGCCCCATGTGCCGGCATTGATGGTGCCCGCCGCATAGCAGTTCTCCATGGTGAGCGCGTCACGCACACGTCCCACGATGCCGCCATTGAGCGAGGCTCCACTGGTAATCTGCACATTGGCATAGCAGTTGCGCATCACTGTGGGGCCGCCCACATTGCCAAAGAGTCCACCGCAATAGGATGTGGCCACCTTCAGTTTGCCTGTCACCCACACGTTCTCGACATAGCAGGTGTAGAGGTTGCGGTCGGCGTCGGAGTAGTCGGTATGACCCACATATCCGCCCAGCACGCCACCACCCGTGTCGGCACAATCGATATCGACATCCTCGAAGCCGATATTGCGCACATTGCCGCAGAGCACACCGAAGAAGCTGGCATAACCATTGGCAGAGGATTTCAGATTACGCAGCACGTGCCCCTTGCCGTCCAGGTCTATCCATGCCTGCCAGTCGCGGTCGTTATAGAGGTTGCCATAGCCATTGACAGGAGTCCATGAGGAGATGGATGACATGTCAATGTCATTGTTGAGCACGAAGTAGGTTATCTGTCCCAGGCGCATCTTGCTGCACATGCGCTCCAGGTCGGCAACGGTGGCCAGCACGTAGGGATCGTCCTTGGTGCCCGTGTGCTCGATGGCAAACTTGCTCTCGTCATTGGTGTAGGTGCCCTCATAAGTGATGCCCACGCGCTTGTGCGAGGGGTCTGGCACGGGCAGCGCGTCAGTGCCCAGTGTCTGGTACCACGAGGGATTCTTTGCGCTCTCGCCATTGAGCAGGTAGCAGGCCTCGCCGCTGGAGAGTTGCTCGCGGGTTACCTGGATGCCCGAGGCATCCCCGTGAGCCTTGAGGTAGCAACTGCTGGTCAGCGTCATGTTGCCCGGATTGCGTGCCCAGGTGTGTCCGCCACTGGCATCCGTGGTCACGTCAGCCACCTGCAGGCAGCGGTCTATGTCGGCATGGGCGTTGAGCCAACCCACAAATCCGCCGCAGTGGCTGGTCTTCTCACCCGACAGTGTGCCTGCATAGGTGCAGTTGCTGATAGTCACCTCGGAGTTGGCACAGCCCACCAGTCCGCCATGGGTGCCGTCGCCCTCCACGGTGCTGATGATGTTGACACGGCTCACTACATTCTGTATGGTGGCATGGCTGTTGCCCGTGTTGCCCGCCACGCTGCCGGCATACTTGCCCGCTGTGGTGATGGTGCCCTCCAGGTAGAGGTTCTTTATAGTTCCGCCCAGCACCTCCACCAGTCCGGCGTTCTCCTCAGGATGGTCGATGTTGAGGGTGATGGTGTGGTAGGCACCATCCAGTGTGCCACGGAAGTCCTTGAGCACCATGCCGCTGGTCACGCCATGGATGTCAGCCTCCAGCCGTGCGCTGGCCGTGGTCTGGCCACTGTTAACGTATGCGCTGAAGAACATCATGTTGCGCACACTGCCCAGGTGTATCACGCCATTGGCGTCTATCTCGGGGATGTACTGGCGGATGACCTCACTCTCCAGCAGGCTGGGATGAGCCGCCTCCTGGGTCGAATAGGACCCGTCGGCATAGGCATCATAGAGTTGCTTTGAGATGGACATCATCTCATCATACTGCGCCTCGGTCAGGCTGTCCTTGAGCACCGTGCCTGCTGACTCCAGCAGTCCGGCTGTGTTGAAGAGGGACAGGTAGGCCGTGCGGGCCTCGTTGATTTGCTCAAAGAGTTGTGAGTAGCGTGCCATGCAGCGTGCCTTGTCGGCAACCGAGGTGGCCTGTCCAGCCTCATCTACAGCCTGGCGCAGGCTCTCCTTGATGGCTGCGGGATAGTTGGGCGCGGCCTCGGGAGTCACGCCATCGGCCTTGTAGATGTCCAGGATGGTGAGCGCGCGGCTGGTCTGCCCGGCGAGTGCCTGCGTCAGGGCATCGCTGGCATAAGAGGTGGACTCGTCACCGCAGTAGGTCAGATGGAAGTTTCCGAAGCCCAGCCAGTTGCTAGACGAACTATTGTCAGGTAGGCGAACACCAAGGGTCAGACGGCCCTCCTCGCCCACATAGGCCACGATGCTGTTCTGTGCCCTGCCGCTGGCAATGGCATAGGCCATGCCTGGCACTCCGTGCAGGGCATAGGCGATGGGAGCCTCGTCAGAGGTGGTGCCGCCATTCGCATAGATGGGCAGGTCATTGGTGCCCGCACCGCTGATGTTGCAGTTGACATCATCCTCGGCCTCGTCGGCGCTGATGCGCGTCTCATACACGGTGGGAAGGAACACACAGTTGTCCCCGGCATAGAGTTGTGCCGAGTAGGTGTTGCTGTAGCGGTCATTATGGTGACGGTAGGCACCGTTCATGCTCACCTGGTAGTAGCCAGGACGCAGGCCCGTGAGAGTCTGGTGCATGTCCATGGCATGATTCCAGCTCTCGGCGGCTGTGTACTCCTTGCCATCCTTGGTGGCCGATGTGCCGAGTCCCGTGCCATGCTCGCCGTCCCAGCCTGTCCATGCAGGCTGCAGGGTGAAGTCGGGGTTGGCGAGCAGGTTGGTGATGTCCTGGCCAGCCACATAGGCTCCTGCCAGTGCCGTGTTGAAGGCCTGCTCCAGGCGTGCCATCTCCTCCTCTACCTGCGCGGCTGTGGCCACGTGCTTCTCGGTCACATAGATGTATCCGCCCAGAGGCCACTCCTTGCTGGGGCCGTCCTCGCCCTCCAGGTAGGCATTCAGGGCATCGATGCTCTCGCCCTGCAGGTGGGGATTGGAGGCCAGATAGTTCTTGATCTCGGCACAGCGTACCACATAGCGGGCATAGACAGCCGCGCTGGCCTCGATGTCCTTGAGGGCAGCCTGCATCTGGGTGTAGGCGGTGCAGAACTCAGCCACTCCCTGGCAGTCAGCGAGTGCCTCGGCCTGGGCCAGGTAGGCATCCAGCAGTGCCTGCTCGGCCATGGTCACGTCGCAATAGTCGGTGACACTCTGCTGGCACGCGCTGGCCATGGCCGCCACGTCCTTGTCCGAGGCGAGACTGCGGTACTCGTCAGCCGCCAGACGGAAGACGATGCCATGGCTCCTGTCCAGCGAGGGATAGTCGTCACTGTCGAGGGTCTGCCTCCACACGGGGTTCTCCACCACGCCCTTGTTGAGCCTGTAGGCCAGTTCACCGCTGGCCAACTGCTCCTGGGTGATGATTGTCCCCTGGTTGCCACGCACGGCATAGCAGTTCTCCACCGACTCTGTGCCACCCCGGTAGAGGTATGCCTCGCCCGAGATGCCCTCCACATCGGCACACGACCAGAGGTTGGCCAACTTGGCTACGCCGCCTACCCATCCCGCGATGGCGGCCGACTCGTCACCGCCCGTCACCTTGCCCGTGACATAACTGTCGGATATCAGGATGGCGCAACCGTCAATGCAGCAGCCGAAGATGCCGCCCGCATTGATGGACGTGGCGGTGACCGTGCCCTCCATGCCTATGCACTCGATGTTGACCGAGCCGTAGCCCACGCTGCCGCCGAGGACTCCACAATAGGAGATACCCGAGATGGAACTGGAGGCATCCACGATGAAGTTCTTGACATAAGCACCTCCGGTGACAT
>CAVKOT010000053.1:0-14617 GCA_963658045.1 Opitutia bacterium UBA4654 | reverse complement strand
TAAGAACAAGACATCTGCTTATAGATTATATCATTTAATTTTGAACAGCTACTTAACTAAGTACGACTAATGATGACTATGCTCAAGAGACTCTTCCTGCTGGCGATGTGCCTGGTTGCCTTCGCTACCTTGCCGGTTGCCGCGAGACGGCACCGGTATTCCCTCAGTCCAGACGGACAAAGGGACCGCACCCAGGAGGTGCTGCGGCTGGTGAGGCAGTTGGGGCGTGGTGACACATTGGCGCTGGAGCGTGGGGAGTATCACTTCCATGACGAGCATGCACGGCGCATGACCCTCTACCCCTCCAATAACACTGGCGGCGAGAAGCATGTCATCTTTCCCCTCACCGGCAAGCGTGATGTCACCATCGATGGGCAGGGCTCCACGCTTGTCTTCTATGGCCAGGCATTCCCCCTGGCCCTGCTTGGCTGCCGAGGGGTCACGCTCAAGAACTTCACCATCACCACCCGCTATCCCGCTGCTGTGCAGTTCACCATGAGGGAGATGCGTGATGATGGGTTTAGCGTACAGCTGGGCCAGGACACGGGCTATGGGGTGGATAGCCTGGGCAATGTGCTCTTCTTGCTGGGCGGCAGAGATGTGCGCACCCAGGACGGACGCATCTCCATGCATGCCCTGAACAGGATGCTCATCCACTATCTGATGACTCCAGGCTCGGTGGGAGACAAGGATGAGTTTCCTGCCAACTTCGTCGGTGTCAGGGGGCGGGACCTTGGCCGGCACATGCTTGACTTCCGCTATTATGGCGACACGCATCCCAAGAGCGTGCCGTCGCCCTATCGCGTGGCCGAGCCTGTCGTGCTCAACCTGGCCGAGAAACGCTTGCAGATAGCCTGCTTCATGGACAGTTGTGATGGGGTGAGGGTAGAGCATGTGGCCATACGCCGCTTTGGCGGCATGGGTTTCGTGGCCCAGCGAAGCGGTAATGTCCTGTATGAGGGGGTGGACGTGTGGCCTGGCGAGGGCGAGGAGGTCTCTGTCACAGCCGATGTGTTCCAGTGCATCAACTGCTTCGGCCGCGTGGACATACGCAACTCCAGGGCAGGACACTCCCTGGATGATGTGATTAACATCCATGGTAACTACCTGGAGGTGGAGCATGCTGCGGGCAGGACGCTCACGCTCAGGGCCAGGCATCTGCAGCATGAGTGCTTCTTCCCCTACCGCCAGGGGGACAGCCTGGAGGTCATCTCCCCTCATTCGCGGGAGGTCGTGGTCAGGGCGCGGGTGAGGAGGGTCATCCCCGACGGGGCCGACCACTTCCTGTGCAGGGTGGAGGTGGACATCCCCACGGATGCCATTCCTGTGGGTTCTCTGGTAGAGAACATTACCCTTTGTCCCGATGTGGTGATAGAGGGCAACACCTTCAGCCACTTTCCCCATATCCGTCTCTCTGGTCGTGGCCACATGCTGGTGCGTGGCAATGACATCAGTTTCTGCAACACCGCGCTGGTGGGGAATGACCTGGCGGAGTACTGGTACGAGTCGGGCAGGCTCTCAGAGATGGTCATCGAGGGCAACCGCTTCGCCGACTGTAATGCGCTGGGTGGCCAGTATGTGCTCACCTTTGGCGTGTCGGGCTGGCAGCAGGATGCTCCCAAGATACATGGGCGTGTGGTGCTCCGTGGGAACACTTACGATGGGAAGTCTCCCCGCATCCAGGCCTATGGGGTGAGGGAGGTTGTGGACGGGGACCCCCTTCTGATTCCCCTGTGGGGCCGAGGCTCGCTTTACCCTTCTGTCAGCCAGTCGGTGACGTTCCCTTTCTTGCTGTCGAAGTTGATGGCAACCTTGGTGACGGGCAGGTGGCTTTGCGAGAAGCGCAGGCCGTAGTCCTTCAAGTTGATTTGCTCCATTGCCGTCTGTGCGTCCTTGTTGAGTTTCAGTTCCATGATGTAGATGCGCGTGCGGGTCATCAGCATTATGTCGATGCGCCCATGCTGCGTGCGGACTTCCACATCGGCCAGGTATGGGGTAAGCAGAGTGAAGATGATGAAAAGCATCTGTTGGTAATGTCCCTCGTAGTTCTTTACGTTGCAGTAGGGAATAGAGGCGAGAAAGTCCTGTAGCAAGTGCAAGGCTCCATCCATGTCATCCTCACGTATGAGTTTGGACAGACTCGCTATTGTGGTCGTGCCAGTCTGCCCCAGGGGCAGATACTTGGGCAGGAGGTTCTCAAAGAGCCCTGTGCGTATTTCCCTGTTGGGCAGGTCAAGCGTGTAGATTTCGGTGTCTGCATCATATCCCTTTATGGTAAGGTATCCGCTTTGGTAGAGCAGGGGAGTGAGTGAGGCCATACCCTCCGTGGGTGCGTCGAAGTCATTCTCCATCGCACTTGTGGGGCCCAGTTGGCTGGGTTGCACTCCGAACTTGTGCATCATCTCCAGCAGATAGGTGGGGGTGCCCGACGCGAACCAGTAAGGGCGTATACGTGCGTTTGCCATCGCGCAGAACAGGCTGAAGGGGTTATATACATCGGGCGACGGCCACGAGAAGTGGTAGCCATCATAGTTGGCACGCAGTAACTCGGCCGTCTCCTCATAGGTTTTGCCCAGCCGCTCGCTCAGGATTTTCAGGTCAGACCGCATCTTTGTGTCTATCTCCTGGGCGGTTATGCCGCACAGTCCCGCGTATTCGGGCAGCGTGCTGATGTTGTTGATGTTGTTTAGTTCGCTGAAGATGCTCAGTTGTGAGAACTTTGTGATGCCCGTGAGGAACACAAAGTGCAGGTATGGGTCGGCATCCTTGAGCGGACTGTAGAAGTTGCGCATGATGTGCCGCAGTTCCTCCAGGTGCCTGTCCTCATGCACCACATCCAGCAGTGGTGCGTCATATTCGTCTATCAGCACCACCACCTTGTGCCCTGTCTGCTCGTAGGCAGTCTTTATCAGGCGCGCCATCCTGTCGTTGAGGTCGGCTACAGGATGGCTTATGCCGAATGCCTCCTCCTGCTCACGCATTCGCTCGCCCAGATACCTGTTCAACGCCTCCTTCCCCATGTGTTTCCCGCCGGCCATGCTCAGGTGCAGCACGGGACGCTTGACCCACTCCTTCTCGAGCCGCTCCATGGCCAGGCCGCCGAAGAGTTCGCGCCTCCCCTCGAAGTAACTCTTCAGGGTCGATACCAGCAGCGACTTGCCAAATCGGCGGGGACGGCTGAGGAACACATAGGAGGAGTCGCTGTGGGTCATGCGGTATATGTACTCTGTTTTGTCGATGTACAGATAGTCGCCTTCGCGTATCTTCTCGAATGTCTGTATGCCTATGGGGTAGAGTTTGCGCGTCATAGTTGGGATGAGGAGTTGATGCTTCCTGAGTGCAAATATACAGGCTTTTGGCGAATGTGCCAACTCATTCCGTGGGTAAAAAGCACCGCGCACTCCCCTTCTTGCTGCCAAAATGACACCTCCACATGGCAATGGAGGCATGTAAGCGCAAGAAAAAGCATGAAAATGTCATGCGGATGGAATTTGTTTGCTAACTTTGAGGTGTTGGGGATGTCCTGATGACATGACAAGGGAAAGGGGCATCCTGTGCACAAGACTAACACAGAGAAGAGAGAGGGGGACGTGTCCATCCCATACCCCCCACAGGTGGAAAGCCACGCTGACAATCACATGGCGATGCGTAGGGCAGCGCGTGCGGCTTCCGTCCACCATGACCATCCATCCATCCACCCTTGCACGGAGGCCTGCAAGTGTATCTTAATCCCTGATGCGTTATGAGAGGGAATAGTGTGTCTTTGGCATTATGCTCCATGGCATTATGCGCAGTTGTCCTGTCGTCCTGTGGCGACGAGGTGCAGGACGTGTGTCCGCAAGGTTTTTATGGCACTTATGTCACATCGCAGAGGCGTGTGCCCGACACCGGCGAGGTGTGCTGCGAGGTTGTCATCATTGACGAGTCCTCCTTCACCACGTATGCCATGCCGGCCGTGCGTGATGAGGGCCATTGGGGCGAGGGCACCGCACAGGTGCCTGGCATCACTGGCTGGTATGTGAACCAGGGCTCGGCCGAGAGCCACTGCTATGTGAAGTACGATGACAGAATCCTGGTGGAGAATGGCATCTACTTCTCACTCTCAGGCAAGCGGCTTACGCGTGGAGCCACTGTCTATCTCAAGGTAAACTGAAAAGGCCTCTGGAGGAAAAACGCAGTACTACTGCCCTGGCCGTCGCAGTTGTACTGCCCCTGTGCCCGCAGTAGTATTGCCCTGGCCATCGCAGTATAATTAAGATTCCCGCCCGGATATTTTGCATGTCCTCTCCTGAGCCTTGCCGGGTGCGGCAGGGCAATATGGAGGGGCAGGGCTGTGCCCTCCTCCCTTGGGGCGAGGGCGTGCCTGCCTTCTTTTCCCAGTCATCTTGTTGCGCTCTTTTGGCTTTTATTGCTAATTTTGCAGCGCAAAAGAAGACTGGGCATAAATGAGCACACGCAAACTTATAGACATTCTCGCCAAGGTGGTCCTGCCGCTTGTCCTGGCTGTGGCCATCCTGTGGTGGATGTACCGCGGCCTGCAGTGGGAGCAGTTGAGGCATGTCCTCTCGGGCGGAATGTCATGGACATGGATGCTCCTGAGCATGCCCTTCGGCATCCTGGCGCAGGTCCTGCGTGGCATGCGCTGGCGGCAGGTCCTGCGTCCCATGGGCGAGCGTCCGCGCCTGCACACTTGTGTCAACGCCGTCTTCCTCAGTTATGCCAGCAGCCTGGTGGTTCCCCGCGTGGGGGAGGTGCTGCGCTGTGGCGTGCTGAGCAGGTACGAGGGCACCAGCCTGGTTCGCTCAGTGGGCACGGTGGTCACCGAGCGTGTGGTCGATATGGTGCTGGTGGCACTCCTCTCCCTGGTCGTCTTCCTGTCCCAGGTGCCCGTCTTCGTCACCTTCTTCCACGCCACGGGTGTCTCCCTGGGCGGCTTCCTCTCCTCCTTCTCGCCTGCTGGATGGGCGGTGACGGCCGCCTGCGTGCTTTTCCTCGCGCTGGCCCTCATGCTGCTGCTCCGGCGTGTGGGGCTCTTCTCGCGTACCCGTGCCGTGCTGGCCGACCTGCGTGACGGCCTCCTCTCGGTGCGCCAGGTGGGCAGCCCCCTGCTCTTCCTGCTCTACTCACTGGGCATCTGGGTGTGCTACTTCCTGCACTTCTTCCTCACCTTCTTCTGCTTCACCGTCACCTCGTCGCTGGGGGTGATGGCCGCGCTGGTGGCCTTCGTGGTGGGGACGTTTGCCGTGCTCGTGCCCACCCCCAATGGTGCGGGCCCCTGGCATTTTGCTGTCAAGAGCGTGCTCGTGCTCTATGCCGTGCCGCAGACTGATGCCGCATTCTTCGTCCTCATCGTGCACACGCTGCAGACTTTGCTCGTGGTTCTGCTCGGTCTGTATGCCCTTTTGGCACTCGCTTTTACCCGCAGGCGCATTTGAGGCCAACTTTTCTCCCAATCCCTCTTGCATTTTGTGAACTTCACCATAACTTTGCAGTAGATATGCCAGTCGCTGGCGGGCCTTGGCCTGTGCGCGACGGTGTGTCGGGGGCATCCCTTATGTGCGATGAAACCAAACCACGCCTTGTGAGGCGGCGGGCACGGGGTGACCTCTGTAATGATGATAATAAAACAAGAAGGCGTTTACAAGAGCGCTTCGTTCATGACTCTCTGAAACTTCGCAAACTTTAGAAACTGTCACGGACAAAGCAACGAGTAGATGCCCCGGGTGTGTTATCGGCATACCCCAGATTGTGACACGAGCATTGTTCTTATATGTGACTCATGTCCCTTCCTGGGTGTGGTGTGTCGTTTCATACCGGCGTGGGTCTCTATGCGTTGTCTGTTCTTTCAGTTTCGGGCAATGCGAAGGCCTCAGAGGGTGGAACGGATGACGGCGGTTTCCCACGCTCTTTCGTATCCGCACCTTAACATTCCTCCAACCCTTCTGCGCCAGCCGGGAGCGGACACCACTTCCCTGGGCAGACTAAAAACACAGATGCAGATGACTGACAGACTGCTCTTCAGAATCTATGGTGAGATGTATCTCGTTGACCTCGCCACGGTCTTGTACTTCAAGGCCGATGACCATTACACCCACGTCTATTCATCCACAGGAGTGCACATGGTGATGCCCTTCAGCCTGGGCAAGGTCGAGGCCGCCATCCTCCAGCATGCCGGCAGCGGGTCGGCCCTGCAGCGCATGGGACGCACCTTCATCGTCAACCTGGACCGCATACACCAGGTCAATGTGCTCAAGCAGTCGGTGCTCCTGGCCGATGACCATGGCACCGTGCATTCCCTGCACTTCTCGCGCCAGGTGCTGCAGGCGCTTATGGAGCGGCTGGGCAGGACATTCCTGGCCGACCCCTCCGCTCCCGCCCTTCCCGCCGAGTAATTCCAAGATGCTGTGTCGGAATGCCGACAACGCGCCCCGAAGGGGCAATTTGCCTATAGCCCAGGGCAACGTCCTGGGTGAAATGGAAGCAGAATACAACACGCCCTGAAGGGGCAAAAGCGTTCACACTCTATGCTTTTGCCCTTTCAGGGCGTTCTTTGCAATATGTCTGGATTAGAGGGTGTGTCATAAGGCATGATTATGGCAACCGGCAATGGGCTGAAGGCCCAAAAGCGCAAAGCCCAGGGCAACGCCCTGGGTTACATTGGTATAAGCAGAAGTCGCCCTGAAAGGGCAAAAGCATCTCACCACAAACGCTTTTGGCCTTTCAGGGCGCATTGGACATGCCTTATGACACACCCTCTTTTTAATTTCGCGAAAGAAACGCGCCAACTCGCGAAGAACGCTATTCCCGCGCATGCGCAAGGCTTGCTTTGTTTCTAACTTTGTGCAGGGTGGCAGATGTGAGAGCCGCACACATTATATATTATATATAGGTGGCCGGCCACCTGTCCATCCCTGGTGACAGTAAAGAACAGACAAACAATATTCATTATTAAAACATTGAGTTATGGATAAGAAAGTACTCGTTTCCATTCTCGCAATGACCTCTGCGCCATCACTGACGGCCTGGGCAGACGCGAATTTGGATCATCTGAAGACCAACGAGGTCAAGGATTGGCAGGGGGCAACCGACAAGGTCACCCTGAAACAGGACGTGATAGTCTCGGCCGATGGCACTTCCGTTTCGCAGAAGATTGGTACGCTCTACAAGGGTACCTATGTGCTTGCTGCAGGTGTCAAGTCTAATGTGGCCATTGAGGTGAATGGTAAAGCCTTGGGGAAGGACGGAGAGTTCGAGATTGAGGAGGACACCAAAGACGTGACCGTGACCTTGAAGGCTGTGAAGGAAGGAGAGGAGTATCGTGCAGGAACGTTCAGCCTGAAGTTGAAATATGATTTTGAGGCCAACCGTAAGAAGTTGGAGACCATGCTTAGCGAGGTGGTCAACAAAATCAACAAGGGTGACCAGGCTGGCAAGGACCTCTATGTCAAGTCAACGGAGATTTCTGCCAAGATTGCTCTCCTGGTGGATGATAAGGACGGCAAGATGAGCGAGGTGTATGATGACGTGTATGGCAAGTTCCAGCTTTACAATGGACTGGAAAGCTCCACTATTGTCCAGGATATTCGTGCCTTCAATGAGAAGGTTGATGCCCAGGCCAACAATACCGGTGCATATCTGCAGGCCAAGGGTCTTTGGGAGACTCAGGAGGAAAAGATAAATAAGACGAAAGAGATACTGGATGGCTACTCCGACGAAAATGGACTCAAGACCTATGCTGCCGGTGTAACCAAGGCCAGGTTCGATACCGCCAACAATATTATCGAGGACTTCAAGAAAAAGGTCGATGCTGCCTACAAGGTAGGTGAAGCAGGCCAGCTCACGGGAACATTTGAAAAGTTTACTGAGGAGGCAGACAAGGCTGTCAGTGCTTTTGAGTCTGCGGTAAGAGTGGCTAAGGATGACCATGAGGCATACATGAAGTTTACGCCCATCATCAAGGATTTGGTTGAACAGCATAATACCGTGTTGCTGAACGTGACCAATGCCTTGAAGGATGAGAAGAACGGGACGGACGTGTATGATGACCTCCGTACAAAGGCACGTGAGGAATTGAACATAATCCTGCTTGACATCCGCAGGGTGGAGGCTGCCATTGGCAAAAAGGACAATCACGAGGGTGCCTCTATGTTGAGCGAGGCTGATAAGGCCAAACTTGATCCTGAGGATGAGGAAGGTTTCGCTAAGAGTCTTACTGCCTTGCAGACAACGTACACCGATAGGGCATCTGAGCTGATTGGCAAATACCACGAACTGAAGGCTGAGGTGGCTGGTAAGCAGGAGAAGCTGGACGGGCTGAATAAGATACAGGCCATACAGGACAAGCACAGCGATGCCGTGAAGAAAATCCAGGAGGCTATTGACAAACTTAGCAAGACTATTGAGGATGCCAATGCGGCTCACGATTTTGATAACTACAACTACAGCGAGGACATCAATGGTATCCAGACCTCGATTAAAAAATTGGAGGATGATGCCGCAGACGACATTGCCAACTATAATGCATATGAGGCACTGGGCAAGGCACTGGATAAGGCTAACAAGGAACTGGAGGATGCCAAGAAGTTCGTGGCCGAGTTGAAGTCAGAGGTCAACAAAGAGTATTCTACCTCAGGCGTATATTCTGCCACAGAGAAGGCTCTGGCCGAAGAACTGGAAGCAATCAAAACGCAGGGCGACAAGGACTTTGAGAATTCTGACTGTGCCAAAAACAAAGAGAAGTATAATGTACAGGTACAGGCTGTAACGGATAAGATTTCCCAGTATAAGGTCGATGCCAAGCAGGCTTTGACTAATATGGAGAAGGTATATACGGCACTGAAGGACTATCAGACAGCCCTGGATGAATTGGTAGAGGCAACGAAAGCCAACACC
The DNA here is from genome assembly GCA_963658045.1 of Opitutia bacterium UBA4654. GTDB lineage: Bacteria > Bacteroidota > Bacteroidia > Bacteroidales > Bacteroidaceae > Physcousia. The sequence continues at coordinate 5,725 of CAVKOT010000053.1, read as the reverse complement.
GCTGTCCCCGTTGGCGATGAGAAAAAGACCTATGGAGACTATATCAAGGAATACCAGGAGACCATCGATAAGGTGACCGGTCTGTATGACAAGGGCTTGAAAGCCAAGGATGCCGAGCATGTGAAGGGCCTGGCCGAGGCTGCAGGATCCCTGAGCGACTTTACGGCTGATGCCAAGAGATTGGTGGAGTCTTACGATGCGGACAAAGCTAAGTATGACAGCGAGGTGGTGGAGAAGGCTGTAGAGACTCTGTATCAGCAGTCAAAGGACCTCATTGAGGGAACAACGACTAAGGTAAACGCTATTGATACCAAGAACCTGGGCAAGCGGGCCAACGACATTGAAGGCAAGAAGACCGATATCCTGGCCAAGATAGACAAGGAGGCCGCCAACGTTGAGAAAGCCAATAATAACAAGAAGGAGAATATGGCTCTTGCCATGTCGAACCTGCGCGTCGTGAAGAAAGCGCTGGAGGATATTGACAAGGAGATTGGGAAACTGTGTGACGAAGCCAACAAGATTGCCGAGGAGGTCAAAGCCAACAACGACCAATACACTAAACTGACTGGCGAGAAGGGCAAGTTGGTATCTCTTGCTACAGACCTTGAGAAGGTCACGGCTACCAACACGGACACAAACCGCACGGATGAGTTTGCGAAGAAGAAGTCTGAGTTGGGTGATGTCCTCAAAACGCTGAAGAGCGCTGTGGAGGCTTCGTATGAGGCCGAGACCCTGGTAAAGGATATGGATGACGTGAAGGCTGAGGGTGAGACTGCGGCCAAGGATGGTTTCCAGACACGCATCGAAAATCTGAAGGAGGCTATCCAGAAGGCCATTACGGATGCCGAGAACTCTACGAACAACTTCAATGCTTATGGCAGAGTGAAAAAGGCATTGGAAGAAAAGGATGTCACAAAGGCAATCGAAAATGCGGAAAACGCCCTCACAGACAACAAATATACAGATGGCACTGATGCCTACACGTACTACAACGATTCGATTGCTGTTCTCAAGAATAAACTCGCTGACTTGGGAAAGGGCAATGGGAAGGCATACGAGGAGCGCACGAGCGTGAAGGAGGAGAGTGGCCTTACCACCAGGTTGACTGACATAAAGACTGAGCTGGGTAAATTGCCTGCCCAGATTAAGAACAACATGACCCATTACACTGATTTGGCCAAGAGGCATGATGAGGTGTTGGCGAATTGGTCAGATGTTTATTACACTATCTCTACCACCGACAAGACGGAGCAACTGAAGGAGTATCAGAAGCAACTGACAGAGATACAGGGCAAGTTGACCGACCTGAAGGCTGGTATCATCAGCCGTTTTGGCAAGGGTGGGTATGCTGATGCCAGTCAGTTCAACACCGACAGCCAGGAACTGACCAACCTGGAGACCAGCATCAACAACATCGAGAATCAGCAGGCTGCCGATTATAATAAGTATGTGGCTCAGGACAACCTGAAGCGTCACAATGCCTTCCTTGATGCACTGGCTACCGCACGCCAAACTTACAGCAATGCTATTGTTGACATAGGCCAGTTCAGCAACCTGACCAATTCCGCACTGGTGAAGGTGGCAACTCCTGCTATCAAGGATGCAAACACAAAATTGAATGGTATCCTGGCCGATTTGCGTGACAAGGAGGCAAAGGAACTTGCCGAATACGAGTCGGCGCAGAATAGCGCAAAACTGTTTGACTATGTGAGCGAGTCTGAACAGCAGAAGCATAGGTTTGGGGTCGTTGTACAGAAGGAGGCCATCGACGGGGTGATGAAGACCCTTGACGGTGTGGTTTCTGGTAAGGCAAAGGAAATCTATCCCAACCGGATAGAGAATGCACGCACCGACTATAATGCAGCCCAAAAGGAAGTGAAAGACTTCGCCAAGGAGGCTATTGATGCTGCAGAGTCATTCGGGAAGGCCAACGATATCATCACTGCTGCTGAGAACGCGGAGAAGGGGCAGTATTATGCACTCTCTGTTGATAAGCACATGAACAATCTGGAGCAGGTGCCCGGATTGCTGGACAAGGCCAAGGAAGAGGCTTCTGCCAAGGAGTGGGAGATTGTTTACAAGGCTGCCATCGACCTGAAGTACAAGCAACTGAAGGAGATGTCTGACTTCAAGTATATCCCCAGTGACGCTGGCGAAAAGGATAAGGACATTGAGAATTACACCAACGCGCTGAAGCCGCTGACTGATGAGAAGGAGGGCCTGAATGTGAAGGCTGCTGCCGCACAGAAGGAGAACAAACTCTTTAGTGAGATAGGTAATCTGAAAGCTCAGTTGCAGGAAGCCCAGACGAAAGCCAAGGAGTATTATGATGCTGCGGCTGGCAAGTCGAAAGACAATGCCGAGAACATCAAGGCTCACGATGATGTAATGGCTCAGGTGAACGAGGTGCAGGATCTGCTGAATGCAGCCAAGGTATTCACCCAGGCCTATGCCGTGACCTACGATGAGGATGTCGAGCGTCCAGTAAATAACCAGCAGACAACCATCAACGGAATGTTGGACGAACTGGCCAAAGGACTCCAGAATGGTGGATGCGTGCAAAGCAAGGATTCTTGGGTATCTACACTCAAGACCAGCAAGGAGTTAGGTATTCCTTCTATCTATAGCACAGCGAATGAAAAGGAGTACATATGGCTGAAGGGTGAGGCTGAGACACTGAAGGGCGACCAGAACAAGGCTGCTGATGCGGTGGAAAAGACAGGGATTAAAGAAGAGGTAGAAAAAGTAGAAACCTATATAGCCACGATTGAAAGCCTGCAGGAGGATATTGAGAAGTGGACCTCTAATCCCCAAGGCAAGAACGAGGACATTCAGACGAAGAACCTGTACTTCGAGAAGCAGATTGCCACAATCCGTTACAAGTTGAGCCAGTACTACGACGAGAACATCGAGGCTACAACCTATGACAAGTTGAACGCTTCGCTGGCAGAGGTGAGAGCCATCTGTGAGAAGGAGACCACAGACCTGGCTGCCTGTCACCAGCCTGTTCAGGACGAGTTCGCTGGCCAGTTGGCCGAGATTGCCAAGGCTGTCAAGGAGACCCAGGCTAATCTCGATTCCTACAAGGATGCCAAGCAGACTCTCCTCTACAAGGGCAAGGTGCAGGAGACCATCAAGCGTGTGAGCGAGAGCCTGGAGGCCGTTGCCAAGGAAATTGCCAAGGCACAGGCTCCCTATACTGCCAACGAGGATGCTTATGCACGCCTTAATAAGCAGTTGGATGGCTTCACAACACGCCTGGGTAAGGTGAAGGCCACTATCGATGGCTACACCAAACTGACCGACGAGCAGAGGAAGAGCGCAGGCGAACAGGCTGAGAGTATAGAGAAGACTATCAATGATCTGACCGGGGAAGTGAAGGCTTCTTACGACAAGGTTGGACTCACCGATGACTCTGAACTGAGTAAAGACAACGTGATGGCCGATGTTGAGAATCTTCTCAAGAGATATACTGGCATAGAGAACAATGGGCTGATTGCAGACCTGGGTACCTCTATCGGTGAGGTTGGTGCCTACATCAACAACAGCGAGGGTGACATCTGCTTCACTGTTGAGGACAAGAAACAACTGAACGCTGAGTGGAAGAGCCTGGAGGATGCACAAAAGGCTCTTGATACATTCAACAGCAAGGCTTTGGAAGGGTACGTTCTGAAGGATATCAACGGCGAGGCCTTCGAGGGCGACGAGGAAGGCAAGGGCATGGCCATCAACTATATGGACGAGGCCGTCCAGCAGATTGCCGACCGCCTGGCCGAGTTGAACCAGGCTGTGTCTGACCTGAACAAGGAGGCTGCCGCCAAGGCTTATGTGCTGGGCGACGCTGGCCGTGACGGAAAGGTGGAGGCTGACGACTACATGAAACTGCTCTCTATCGTGAAGGGAACCGACGAGATGCCCGAGGCTGGCACCGTGGAGTTCCTGGCTACCGATGCCAACCAGGATGGACGCATCAACATCGGTGATGTCATCACTGTGGTCAACAAGATTCTGGGTAATTCACAGGCCGCTGCACTCATGAACGTGCTGGCCATCAACGACCAGCAGACTGCTGGCGAGGTGCAGATGGCCTCTGTGCAGGGCGTGGCTGGCAAGCGCATCGCCATCAAGGTGCGCAGTGCCAACCAGTATGTGGGCTGCCAGATGGATGTGAACCTGCCCGCAGGCGTTACTGTGACAGGCGAGTCTATCGAGGGCCTGGGTGACCATCGCCTCTACACTGGCAAACCTGCCGACGGCACTCTGCGTCTGGTGGTATCCTCATTGGAGAATGCCGTAATGGACACCGAGGGCAATGCCACTATCTACCTGGATGTGGAGGGCAGCCGCGCCGAGGAGATTACGGTGAGCAATGTGGTTGCCGGTGATGCCGCTGGTATCACTTACAGCATCGTTGGACAGGGCGAGGCAACTGGCATCAACGGTGTGCAGGGCAGCACCACTGGCAGCAGCCTGAAGCAGAGAGTGTATAACGTGGGCGGACAGATGCTCGACTCTGTGAAGAAGGGCATCAATATCATCCGCAATGCCGATGGCTCGGCACGCAAGGTGCTCAACAAGTAAGGCACTGTTCTGACAGCAAATTGACTCTTTATGCGGAGGCGTGGCAGTACTGCAATGGTGTCACGCCTCCCACATAAAGGGAAACATGAACAATAATCATCATAAAGACATGACCAAGATTACAGGAATAAGGACCAGGCAGGTCACGGCGCGACTGGCTGCCGCCCTGCTGGCCACCGCTGGACTCTGCACAGGGGCCTGGGCGGATAACAGGGTCACCATACAGAACTTGAATATTGAGCCGGGTGGCAAGGCCAGTGTGGCCGTTAACCTGGAGAATGAGGACAATCCCATGGCGAGCCTGCAAATGGACGTTTATCTGCCCGAGGGACTTGAGTATGAGGAATCCTCTATCACCTTCTGCGGTAACCGCCTAGATAGAGACATCTTTACTCTCTTCATGAATGAACAAGCCCCTGAGGGTAACAAGAAGGTGTACCGCATCTTTGTCGCTCCTTCCGAGGTTGTCAATATCGAGGGTAATACTGGCGCATTGCTGCAGTTTACTGTAAAGGCTACTGGCACATTGAAATCCACTCAGACCATCGAGGTGAAGAATGTGGTGGGAAGCGATGTCAAGGCCCAAAGGTTTGAGATGGCTTCCTTCACTGTGGGTGTCTCGCCCAAGGTGGGGTCTTTCACAGCCACTTCGGCCGAGGCCGATAGCCTGTTGCTCAAACCTGGGGTGCAGGGCAACCGCAAGAGGGTGAGCGTGGCGTTGGACAACAGCATCGGCGTGCGTGGCCTGGAGGCTGTCATCACCTTGCCCGAAGGGCTGGAGGTGGAGCGCAAGTCCAACAACATCGTGAATTTTGAGTATGGCACGCGTGTGCCCACCAACCTGAAGTTGTCGGGCACGGTAAAAGGCAACACCATCAAGGTGACACTGGCCGGCATGACCAAGGACATGCTGAGTGGCAATGAGGGTGAGGTGTTTGCCTTCTATGTCAAGGGCACCGAGGGACTGGCTGCACGGTCGGAATTGTCCGTTGGGAGCATGATTCTCTCTGACGACGGTGGATTCTCCTTTGATGTGTTCGGTGACCAGAAGGTGAATGTGGTGAACATGGACAAGGTCTATCTCGCTCCTGCCAATGAGGTGGTTGACTCTCTGAACAGAATGTTTGCCGCTGCACAGGACACC